>NZ_JADDYG010000074.1:38433-44479 GCF_015163535.1 Vibrio sp. OPT46
CTCCTGTTTAACCTCAGCGTGGCTAAAACGCCAATCAAGCCAGCAAGAAGTAACATACCGCTCTGCTCTATTTGACTTTAATGTCGGTTATATTGGCACGGCGTTTCTTGCCATTATCTTTGTATCGCTAGGCTCTTTGATGCTTTATGGATCTGGCGTTGCGCTTGAAAGTTCTGGTGTTGGCTTCTCCCACCAATTGGTTGGCTTATATGCGGCAACGATTGGCGAATGGTCTCGTTACTTGATCGCGGTAATTGCGTTTTTCTGTATCTTTGGCAGCACGATTACCGTTATTGATGGCTATTCGCGCGTTATTTCGGATTCTCAACGCCTACTGCGCTCGCAACCAGACACTAACCCTAAAACCACTTCAGCGATCATGCTGGTAGTCTCCTTACTTGCATTGGGTATTGTGGTTTTCTGGGCTTCTGCGTTATTGCCTATGCTGAACTTTGCGATGATCCTCGCCTTTATGACCACGCCATTCTTTGCTCTGCTAAATTACACCTTAGTGAGCAAAACTGAGTTACCTGAGCCTTTGGCTGTTGGACCTAAACTAAAGTGGTTGTCGATTGCAGGCCTGATTTACTTGTTTGGCTTCTTGGCTGTATTTATCTGGTGGAAGTGGTTGATGTAAATGAGATAGCTATCAGTGATTAATGCATTCCGCATAAAGAAACTAAACCGTAAATAAAGAAAAAGGTCTTCAACTGAAGACCTTTTTTTAATGAGCAATAAATACTTACTTAGTTGTGGCTCACCACAATCAAACGCAGCGAGTCGAGCTGAACCTGAGCTTGGTTGATGTAACCAGTGAGCTCTTTAATTTGTGCGTCGATAGCTTCAATTTCTTCGTCACGAATATTTGGGTTCACCGCTTTCAGTGCTTGCAAACGCTCAAGCTCTGCATTCAAACTGTGCTGCATATCTTGATGAGCTTGTTTGCGTACTTCTTCGACCTTCTCTTCAATAAGAACATCACCGGCTTCAATTAAGCGGTGTACGTCTTTCTGTACCGACGTAACCAACTTGCTACCTAAGTGACGGTTTACAGGGCTGAGCTGGCGGTTAAAGCTTTCAAACTCCACTTGAGCAGACAAATCATTACCACGCGAGTCCATCATTAAACGGATTGGCGTTTTCGGTAAGAAGCGCGCGATACCACTGCGTTTTGGCGCTTGCGCATCTACCGCGTAAATCAACTCAAGAAGAATAGTCCCGACTGGTAACGCTTTGTTTTTCAATAGAGATACCGCAGACGTCCCCACCCCTTCACTCATAAGAAGATCGATACCACCCTGGATCATTGGGTGTTCCCAACTGATAAAGTGCATATCTTCACGAGATAACGCTGTATCACGATCAAACGTGATCGTCGCTCCTTCGTATGGCAGACCTGGGTAGCTTGGCACCATCATGTGCTCAGATGGGGTCACAATCAGGGCGTTTTCACCTTTATCGTCTTGATTCAAGCCAATCGTGTCAAAAAGAGAAAGTGCGAAGGTGACCAGATTGGTATCGCCGTCGGTTGATTCAATTTTCTCAACGATTTGTTGTGCTTTTTCCCCGCCATTTGAATGCATTTCTAATAGGCGATCACGGCCTTGCTCCAATTGGGATTTCAGCTCTTTATTCATTTTTGCTGACGCTTCAATGATCTCATCTAGCGTGCTGGTATCACCAGAGGCAAGAATTTCAATCAGATCATCGGAGTACTTATCGTAAACAGCACGGCCTGTTGGGCAGGTTTCCGCAAAAGCGTTCAGGCCTTCATCGAACCAACGTGCTAGGATCGCTTGCGATGTGCCTTTCAGGTAAGGAACATGAATGTCGATATCGCGATTTTGACCGATACGGTCCAAACGACCAATACGTTGCTCAAGCAAGTCTGGGTTGAATGGCAAGTCGAACATGACAAGTTGGTTGGCAAACTGGAAGTTACGACCTTCAGAGCCGATTTCGCTACAGATAAGAACTTGTGCTCCACCTTCTTCTTGCGCAAAGTAAGCCGCCGCTTTGTCACGTTCAAGAATCGACATACCTTCGTGGAAAACGGTGGCGCGGATACCTTCACGCTCACGCAGTGCTTGCTCCAATTGCAGTGCGGTACTCGCACGAGAAGCAATCACGAGGATTTTCTCGCTGCGCTTCTCTTTTACTTTTTCAAGCAACCAATTCACACGCGAGTCAAACTGCCACCAGCTCGCGTCATCGCCTTCAAATTCTTGGAAAATTTCTTCCGGGTAAAGGTTCTTCATCGCACGTGCTTCAGAACTCATCTTACCGCCAATCATCCCAGCAACACGCATTGATGTAGTGTATTGCGGTGGAATATCCATTGGCATCAGATGCACGTTACGCTTAGGGAAGCCTTTGATGGCCGCGCGCGTGTTACGGAACAGAACACGCCCTGTACCATGACGATCCATCAAGTTATCGATCAGCTCTTGGCGTGCCGACGCTTTAGCTTCTTCGTCCGCTTCACTTTCGATAATGCGGAAAAGTGGTTCTACGTCTTGTTCAGACAACAACTCAGTGATCTGGTTTTTTGCTTCATTAGGTAGCTTTTCACCGGAAAAGAGTGAAGTAATCGCATCTGCTACGGGTGCGTATTGCTCTTCTTCCTCAACGAATGCTTCGTAATCATAGAAGCGGTCTGGATCCAACAAACGCAGACGAGCAAAGTGACTCTCACGACCAAGCTGCTCTGGCGTTGCAGTCAGTAGCAACACACCTGGAGTACGTTCAGCCAAGCCTTCTACCACTTGGTATTCACGGCTCGGTTTATCTTGGCTCCATTCAAGGTGATGCGCTTCATCGACAACCAGTAGGTCCCATTCACCTTCCAGTGCTTGTTCAAAACGCTTGCGGCTCTTGCGTAGGAAATCCAAAGAACACAGCACATATTGCTGAGTATCAAATGGGTTTTCTGCATCCGCAAACGCTTCGATACAGCGCTCTTCGTCAAAGATAGAGAAATGCAGATTGAAACGACGCATCATCTCAACCAGCCATTGATGCTGCAGTGTTTCAGGCACCACAATCAAAATGCGTTCGGCACGACCAGACAGAACTTGTTGGTGGATGATCATGCCCGCTTCGATGGTTTTACCCAAACCTACCTCATCCGCCAACAAGACGCGTGGCGCGTGACGACGGCCAACTTCGTGCGCGATGTAAAGCTGATGAGGGATCAAACCTGCACGCATACCACATAGGCCACGCATTGGGCTCTTATGCTGCTCAAACTGGTTAGTTAGCGCACGGTAACGCAGAACAAAGTTGTCCATACGGTCGATTTGACCGGCGTACAACTTATCTTGAGGTTTGTTAAAACGAATTTGGTTGCTAAGGAAAATCTCACGCAGAACAACAGCGGTTTCTTGCGTGTCTTCACGAGTACCGAAATAGGTGTAAAGACCTTCATCTTCCAGTACTTCTTCTACTTTTAGAGACCAACCTTCTTGGCAATCGATGACATCCCCAACATTAAAGGTGACTCGGGTAACAGGTGCATCGTTACGTGCGTAAACTCGGTTTTCCTCTGACGCTGCAAACATCAATGTCACAGTACGAGCATCCATTGCTACAACGGTACCTAAACCTAAATCGCTTTCCGTATCGCTAATCCAGCGCTGCCCCAAAGCAAATGTCATGAATTGACTACCTCGTTATTAGTTCTTGATTCGTGTTTCTTGTTGGTCTACTCATGCCCGTGGGCATGGATAATAGTTTAGATCTGATTCTGGCTTCTGCTATGCCGATAGCATTCGTCATTTCAGTATGAACTGAGTATTTTTTAAGCCAGCTCAACATGATAAATCGGACGTAGCCTATACGCAGAAAAAGGTCGCTAATCTTACTTGAAGCTGTGATTTAGGTCACGCCGAAACCGCACCAAGCAGAAACTTTTTTTCCCAAACTCTAAATGCAATCAAATTGTAAAATACTCATGCCAATTATTAAGTTGTAGAACGTAAATATTACGTATACTTCTAATGAGGGGCGTTTAAAACCATTGCATATGATTTAAGCGCGTTAGTACACGATTAGGATCAACACGGGTTTGCAGTAAGTTGTCTTGCTACTCGGTTGCACACTAGCCGACATCAGCCCGACAACCTCTATTGCAAGCAATCAGAGTTAGGTCACTTCACACCTATTTGGAAACGACCTAACAACTCGCATGCAGAGCCGTACTACGGCAAGGAGACGCTATGGGCGATACCGATCGGAAACTGTTTGTACTCGATACCAACATTCTTCTTCATGAACCCTTTGCCATCTTCTCTTTCCAAGAACACGATGTCGTTATCCCCATGACCGTGTTGGAAGAACTCGACCGAATCAAAGACAGTAAGCGCGACGTTGCAAGAGATGCGCGCGTGGCTATTCGCACCTTGGAAGATTTGTTTAAAGAAGCAACGCCAGATGAAATCTCTGAAGGCATTCCTGTTTCTAAAGACAACCCCGACCAAGGTACTATTTCCATTTTGGCGGATTTTGAACTGCAGGAAACTGTCAAAGCCTTCGCCGACAAAGCCGGTGACAACCGTATTCTCAACGCGGTGCTTTATCTGCAAAATAAACGTGCACCACGTGAAGTGGTACTGATCACGAAAGACATCAACATGCGTCTGCGAGCCAAAGGGGCTGGTGTACGCTTTGTTGAGGACTATAGAACCGACCAACTGATTGACGACATTCAATACCTAACCAAAGGCTTTCAATTGCGTGAAGGTGATTTCTGGAGCGGTATTGAGGAAGTAGAAAGCTATGCTCTGGGCGGAAAAACTTACCACAAACTCAGTCGCGAACCCTTCGACCCAACCTTTATCAACCAATACGTTATTGATGAAGACAGTGACTTTGCTGGTCGCGTAGAAACCATCAATGAAGACAAGCTAACGCTTCTCGACCTGAGCCGCGAACGTCTAATGCATCGTAAGGCTTGGGACATCACACCTAAAAATATCTACCAGGGAATGGCGTTAGATGCCTTACTCGATCCAGAAATTGACTTGGTGATTCTAACGGGTGCGGCGGGTAGTGGTAAGACATTACTGGCAATGGCAGCAGCATTGGAGCAAACCATTGAAAAAAGCATGTTCGATAAAATTATCGTAACACGTAACACGCCAGATATCGGTGAATCCATCGGCTTCTTACCCGGCTCCGAAGAGGAGAAAATGATGCCGTGGTTAGCGGCGGTGACCGATACCTTGGAAGCACTACATAAACACGATCACTGCACTGAAGGCTCATTGAAGTACATCTGCGATAAAGCCAACATTCAATTTAAATCGATCAACTTTATGCGTGGCCGTTCGATTCAAAATGCGTTTGTACTGCTTGATGAGTGTCAAAACCTCACTGCATCACAAATCAAAACCATCATTACCCGCTGTGGCGAAGGAACCAAAATCGTCTGCTCCGGTAACTTGGCGCAGATTGACTCTCATTACCTCACCCCAGTGACATCAGGATTGACGTACATGGTTGAGCGCTTCAAGAACTTTGAAGGCAGCGCAAATATTCACCTCAACGGCGTGGTTCGTAGCCGCTTGGCGGAATTTGCTGAAGAAAACCTGTAATTGACACCGACTCACAAAGCAAAAGAGCGCTCTAATGAGCGCTCTTTTTATAACGATTCGACTGAGTTACTCCGTGCCACCCACTGTCAGTGAGTCCAGCTTCAAGGTCGGCTGACCAACACCAACTGGCACACTTTGACCTGCTTTACCACATACGCCAACGCCCTTGTCGATACTTAGGTCGTTACCGACCATAGACACTTGCTGCATTGCTTCGATACCTGAGCCAATCAACGTCGCACCTTTAACAGGGCGCGTAATTTTACCGTTTTCAATCAAGTACGCTTCCGATGCAGAGAACACAAACTTACCCGAAGTAATGTCCACCTGGCCGCCACCAAAGTTTGGCGCATACAACCCTTTCTCGACCGTCGAGATAATTTCTTCTGGCGTATGTTCACCTGGAAGCATGTAGGTGTTGGTCATACGAGGCATTGGCAAGTGTGCATACG
>NZ_JADDYG010000074.1:44532-54949 GCF_015163535.1 Vibrio sp. OPT46
ATTCACGACGACCGTTACCCGTTGGATTTACACCCATTAGCCGCGCGTTTAGCTTGTCTTGCATATAGCCTTTCAGCACACCATTCTCGATAAGCGTGTTGTACTGACCGTTTACCCCTTCATCATCCACATTCAGTGAACCACGAAGGTCTTTTAACGTGCCATCATCGACGATGGTACACAACGAAGACGTCACTTGTTGACCCATTTTGCCAGAGAAAACCGAAGATTCCTTCCGGTTAAAGTCACCTTCTAGGCCATGACCTACCGCTTCGTGTAGCAACACGCCAGGCCAGCCAGAACCCAATACCACTGGCATCATGCCAGCTGGTGCGGCTTCTGCTTCAAGGTTGATTAACGCCATGCGAATCGCTTCGTCTGCGTAATGAAAAGCTTGTTTCACACCATTGCTTTCCGTTAAAAAGAAATCGTAACCGAAACGGCCGCCGCCACCAGCACTACCGCGTTCACGTCGTTCACCTTTTTGTGCGAGCACGCTAATAGACAAACGCACCAAAGGACGAATATCGCCTGCATAAGTACCGTCTGTTGCCGCAACAAGCATCTGCTCATGCACACCGCTGATGCTGATCGAAACTTCTTTAATCAATGGTTCTTTAGTGCGGATGTAAGCATCTAGAGATTTGAGTAATTCTGTTTTTTGCTGCTTTTCCCATTCAGCTAGTGGATTCACAGCCGCGTAGTACGCTTGGTTTTCGGTGCGTTTAAACGCTTGGACTTTGCCATTTTGCCCTTGCTGAGCAATACCGCGCGCCGCCATTGCACTCTGCTTCAGGCCTTCAGGCTGGATTTGATCAGAGTAGGCAAAGCCTGTTTTCTCGCCAGTTACTGCACGGACACCAACACCACAATCAATGTTAAAAGAGCCATCTTTGATGATGCTGTCTTCTAGAACCAGAGACTCATGCCAGCTGGACTGAAAGTAAATGTCCGCATAATCGATCTGGCGCGTCGCAATGCTGGCAAGCGTGTCAGCAATGTCTTGTTCTGTCAGACCATTTGGGGCAAGGAGTGCCTGTTCTATTTGGTTTGTGCTCATAGTTAGCTCTTTTATTTCCGTCTCAATTCATTTTGAAAGCGACTGTGTTGAGTCAGCGGCATATTCTGCCTTACTTGTTGGCTTTGTGACAAATCTATCTCAGTCACCAATAAACCTACTTCATCCTGAAGCTGTTTATGGATACGTCCCCAAGGGTCAACGACCATTGAGTGTCCCCATGTTTTTCGTCCACATGGATGCGTTCCAGTTTGTCCGCTTGCCAAAATCCAACATTGTGTCTCAATCGCTCTAGCTCGCAATAATACTTCCCAGTGAGCTTGCCCCGTCACAGCGGTAAACGCAGCGGGCACCACAATGATATCCGCCCCTTCTTGACGCAATACTTTATAAAGTTCTGGGAAACGTAAATCATAACAAATACTCAATCCAACACTGCCGATATCAGTTTCCGCAACGACTATTTGATTACCCGCCATAAACGTATCCGACTCACGATAACTACCATAACCATCGGCTACGTCGACATCAAACATATGCAGTTTGTCATAGTGAGCAATGCATTTACCGTGCGGCGGAAATACAAGTGTTGTGGTGGTGACACCTTTTGCGGTTTGAATGGGCATGCTTCCGACAATTAGCGTTAACTGGTTCTTTCTAGCGATTTCACAGAGCCGCTGTTGAATCATGCCACTGCCAAGTGGCTCTGCATGTTGATGATAAGCTTCGCGACTGGAAAATAGCACTGTATTTTCAGGAGTAAGAACAAGTTTGGCACCTTGCTTGCTCGCTAAAGCACACTGTTTTTCAATGAAGTCCAAATTCGCGTTAATATCCGGACCCGAAGTCATTTGAATAATGCCAACACGCTCCATGTGTTTCCTCCCTATTCCATTATATTCGGTGAGTTATTTGGCCTGTTCACGCAGTTTTTCTGGCAGCTTATATTCACCTTTACTTCGCGAAATTTCTTTCACCGTTGGTGAATCTAGTGGGCCTTTCACTTCATAATTGACTTGAGTGAAGACCTCAACCACCGGAGATATCACCGTAGAGATGGCCAAGACATACAAAGCAGTTTGAGGCGCAACGGCAAACGCGGTCAGCATTGGTAGGCCTGATGTGATGTCTGGTGTGAATTTCACTTCCGCATCAACCATTCTGCTGTTCATATTAGCGATGCCGCGGATTTGCATTTCCCCTGCTAACGCATCCATTACGATATCATTGGTGATAAACACACCGTCTTGGATTTTGCCCGTTCCCGTGATCGAGTTGAATGCCATGCCTTTATCGAATACGTCGGTAAAGTCGAGCTGCATCTTACGGATGATAGAATCCAAGCTAAACAAGCCTAACAAGCGTGCCGCACCACTAACTTCACTGATCACGCCTTTACCAAATTCCGTTGAGACGTTTCCTTGCAAGGTTTGTGTCTTCATTGACCAAGGTGCGCCGTCCCATTCCATATTGGCATTGATCTCAAATGGTGCTTGTTGAATGCCTGATGTAATACCAAAGCGCTCCATAAGATCGGTGTTGTTATCACCTTTCATTTTCATGGTTAAGTTGGAATGACTGCTCTCTTTCGTCAGGTCCCACCAACCACTCATATCAATGCGGTTTTTGCCGCTACTAAAGGTGATATTTTTCCACTCCAAGCGGTTCTGGCGACGCTGCAAATCAACATTCACTTTGCCCACTTTGTAGCCTTGCAGCCAAAAATCATCAATGTTCAAAGTTAAGTTTGGCATCTCAGCGTGAAACTTGCGGTCAAAATTGGTAATCAAAGGTGCGTTTTGATCTTCACTCGCAAAGATTGAGCTGCGCTCTTTGGTCATCTCTTCAAACCCTGGGATGTACAGATGCAAGTGCTCTAAAGAGACCGATAGATCATAGGGTTTCAGATAGTTAGCTTTCCCTTTAACCTCTTGACTGTCCACATCGAGTTGCCAACTCAAATTTTTCTTGCTTGCTGAAAAATCCACATCATGAAACTCAATCCCACCGAGCTGTAAGTTTGGCGTTTCAACTTCAATGCGTGTCGGCAATGGAATGGTCGGCGTTTTCATGCTTGCCAAAACAGACGATGAAGGCTTGCTCTCAGAGACCTGCGCAAGCTCCGCCCATTGGTCTAAATTCAGTTCTTCGACACGCACCGAAGCATCGTACCCGACAATAGGACTAATCCGGAAGCCACCTTTGCCAACCATTAAATGAGTCGCAGTCAGAACCGGGACATCGCCAGCGATATCTATCTCAGTTTGATACTTCACATTTGGGATCTGTAGTCGTGCTGAAATACTCTCTTGGTTGCCGGATGCTTGCAGTTTCGCTTGCCCAGACTCACCAATTTTTTTCGCTAAAGGATAAGGATATTGACTAGCCAGACGATTTAGCTGCGCCAGCACTTCAAGCTGATAAGTGAAACCAACATCATTGAGTTGCAAGTCAATATCCATTTGCCACGGCGCATGGCCAGAAACAAGGTTTAACCAACGCTCACCGACATAGGGTTTGAGCGGCTCGACATCCCAATCTCCTAGTGTATTAATTGTCACGTTGTAGCCTTGCTCCGCACTCTCTCCATGGAAATCAAGAGAGATAGGCTGTTGTAATAATTCGGCCGACAAACCCGATGTGGTAACCACATCATTGTCGAAGGTGATACGTCCTGTGGCGTTTTCAAGCGTCATTGGCGGCGCTTCAATATCAACACGATTTTCTGTTAAATCGGCATAACCCCAAGCGCGAGAGTCTTTCTCAAAATCAAACGGTATGTTGAGTTGAAACTCAGAGTAAACGGGCCCACTCACTTGCAGCGCTGTCAATGCGGCACCGACTGAATCCACTAATGGCGTCGCCATCATGTAGTCACGGACTTCATTACCCGGCGCGCTTGCTTTCGCTTCAATCTCGATGTGTCCACCTTCTGCCACCTCAGGGATTCGCCCAGTGATACGCTTGGCATGAACGCCATTTAGTGTGGCTGATTTTGAATCCAAATACATGGCATCATTTTCAAACAGCAAGTCTAGCTGCAAATCCGTGATGGTTGGCCATGCCGTATCAAAGCTAAATTTCGCGTCTTTTAATCCAACCCAAGCTTGGAACATGCCATTATGTTCTTTGTAAGGAAAATCACCTAACTCGCCATACCACAACAATTTCGCTGTGTTCACTTTACCGCCCTGAATCGCGGTCGAAAGATAGTCGGTCAAGTCTTGTCCAAGTGCCAGAGTCGGTAGATAGCGCCATGTCTCACCCGCGTTGTAGAGATCCGCTTCGGCATAGAACGATAAAAATGGGCTTTGTTCTTTTGGAAAATCAAGACGGAATGCCCCCAAGACTTGAAGATCAGGCGTTGCTGCCGTCACTTTATCCGCCCACAAACGCCAACCCGCATCATCTTGCTGCCAGATAATATCGACTTCACCTTGTTTGATATTCAGCGGAGCTTGGAATACATCGCCGTACGGAAAGACATCATCAATGACGGTGACTTTTGCTTTAGCTTGATTCACATCCCCCGATACGCTGCCCTGTACGTGATGAAACCCGGGTAGGAGCTCCCATTGTGTCATCGCGAGTTCATCCAGTTCAGCCGAGTAGCGTAAGGTGTCTAAACCACCGTTCATTGACAATCGGACATCTTCGACCCGACCTTTCGGTGCTAGTTTGTTAATAAGGTCACTGGTCGACTCTGACTCTGGAGCCAGCTTGATGAGCGGAATGAGTGCTTCTATGTCGAGTTGAGAGAGATTAAGCATCCAGCCGTTTGGTTGCCAATCAAACGCGACGTCTAGCTCTGGCCAAGGGGTATTATCGGTTCTGATCTGAAGTGAGTGACCATTTACTTTCCAGCCTTGTTTATCTGGTCGAAGATTGAAAATTCCAGACTCAATAAACAGCTCATGATGTCCATCTTCATTCCACACCAACTCGGAAGGCAGCAATTCAACATAAGCATCATGCGGTTGGCTATGTTTGAGCGTTAGCCAAGTATTTAAGCTGACTTTACCCGACTCTGCTCCTGACTCTTCTTGCATGTAAGTGGTCAGCCAAGGTGTGACCGAGACATCTTGAGCACTCACGTAAAACTCACCAGATACATCGCGCAACGAGCCATGATCTTTAAAGTTAGCGCTTACTAACAATGAGTTCAGGCGAACATCGGCAATGCTAACCGTGCCTTCGGCTACGTGACGTTTCCCTTGATTACTCCAACGAAGCTGCTCAATATCTAAACGGCGAGTTTCACCAGACACCGACTTATACCAAATCCGTGAATCGCTAATAGTGAAGTCTTCGAACTGACGTAAAAGAAGTGAGTCGAGTTGGTCAATGAGTTTCACTTCGCTCTTATCCACTTCAGGCTTCGGATCTTGACGATGAGAAGTCGGCAGAATGTCTACCGTGTGAATGTCTAAAGCGAGGTTATGAATGGTAAGGTCTGCAACTACAGGTTTAAGTTGAAAAAGAGATTGAATAAGGTCGAACTCAATTTGGACTTCTTCAACAGCGAAGCGTGCATCTTGCACGTTTGGTAGATTTGCCTCTAAACCCAGTAACGCAATTGAGGGATGATTATTGCGCCACGTCCCTGCGACATTAGCAATAGAAACGTCAAAACCTGTGCCTTGTTTGACCCAGGTTTTGATCTCATCTTGGAAATGGTTAAGTTGCGGCAGTGTGACGCGAAGCGTGGTTACTAATATGGCTAATAACACCAATACAGTAACTAAACTCCACGCACAAAAACGCCCAAAACGGTTAACACCAGAATTCACAAATGTTCCAAATTACATCATTACGACGTCAAACTGTTCCTGAATGTACAGGGGTTCAGCCTGAACTCGCACTTGCTTGCCAATAAATACTTCGAGCTCTGCCAACGCATGAGACTCATCGCCCAATAGCGCTTCAGCAACAAACGGCGATGCGTACACGACAAAATTATCGGCGTCGTAAGCACGGTTCACACGAGTAATCTCGCGTAATATCTCAAAGCATACGGTTTCGACCGTTTTCACGCTGCCACGGCCTTCACAAGTAGGACAGCCAGAACACAAGATATGTTCAATACTTTCTCGTGTGCGCTTGCGCGTCATTTCAACTAAGCCAAGCTGGGTAAAGCCGTTGATGTTGGTTTTTACTCGGTCTTTCGCCAGCGCCGTTTCCAGTGAGGTAAGTACTCGCTGACGATGCTCTTCGGATGCCATATCGATAAAATCAATAATGATGATACCGCCGAGGTTACGTAAACGTAGCTGACGCGCAATAGCTTGCGTTGCCTCTATATTGGTATTGAAGATAGTCTCTTCGAGATTACGACGACCAACAAATGCACCCGTGTTGATGTCGATGGTGGTCATGGCTTCGGTTTGATCGATGATCAAATAGCCGCCCGATTTTAGCTCGACCTTGCGCTCTAAAGAACGCTGAATTTCGTTTTCGGTGTCGTACATGTCAAAGATTGGCTTGTCACCTTCGTAAAGCTCAAGCTTATCTGTTAACTCCGGTACATACTCAGAAGTGAATTCTTTCAGGTTCTCGTATTCAAGGCGGGAGTCGACCATGATCTTATCGAGCTCTGTGCCAACAAAGTCACGCAGAATGCGTTGAGCTAAGCCGAGTTCACCGTAAAGTGTTGAACGCGTTTTGTATTTTGAGCGACGCTCCATGACTTTTAGCCACAAACGCTTTAGAAATGCCGCATCTTGAGATAGCTCTTTTTCATCAGCGCCTTCTGCCGCGGTACGAATGATAAAACCACCGTGCTCATCGCAGTAATGGTTCACCACCTTTTTCAAACGCTCGCGCTCTTTTTCACTTTCAATACGCTGCGAAACACCGACATGGCTGGCCCCCGGCATAAAAACAAGATAACGCGAAGGTAAGGTGATATCCGTCGTTAAACGCGCACCTTTTGTGCCGAGCGGATCTTTGACCACTTGCACAACAATGTCTTGTCCCTGGCGTACCAGCTCAGAGATATCACGGACTTGAAACTGCTGTTTTTCGTTTTCTGCCACACATTCGGTATGAGGAACAATATCTGACGCATGTAAAAACGCCGCTTTATCTAAACCAATGTCGACGAAAGCCGCCTGCATACCTGGTAACACTCGGCTTACTTTGCCTTTGTATATATTGCCCACAATACCGCGACGCGATTCGCGCTCGATATGTATTTCTTGTAGTACTCCACCTTCAATCATGGCCACACGAGTTTCACTCGGGGTCACGTTAAGCAGCAATTCTGCACTCATGTGCACACCTCAAAACAATTATAAAAATTCTTGAATTAGCTGATCGGTTTCGAACAAAGGTAAGCCTACTACAGCGTGATAACTGCCTTCGATTCGGGTGACAAATCGCCCTCCGAGTCCCTGAATACCATAACTTCCAGCTTTATCGCATGGCTCTCCTGACTGCCAATATTGTTCGATTTCTTCGTGAGTCAGTGGTTTGAACCACACGTCAGTGGTAACGACCACTGAATGTTGTTGTTCCGATGATACAACGCTCACCGCAGTCATCACTTGATGACGACGACCCGATAAGTCAGTAAGCATACGCTTTGAATCTTCAAAACTTTTTGGTTTTTCTAGCACACGGTCATCGCATACTACGACCGTATCAGAGCCCAATACAACGGAATCAGGCTTAGCCAACGCTAAGCCTGCCTGAGCTTTTTCCAAAGAAAGACGCAACACGTAATCTCGTGCTTGCTCATGAGCCTGTTTGGCTTCCTCAATATCAGGCAATACGATCTCAAAATCATAACCCAGTTGAGCAAGCAGCTCTTTTCTTCTCGGAGAACCCGATGCGAGAACGAGAGATAAGCTTTTCTTCACCGCTTTACCTTACGTGCCATGCACGACGAACTCGTCGCATTAATAAAAACATCCATGGCCAAAGTATACAGTTTATTGCCGCCGTCCACAGAGATAATGGATTAAATACTACGTCCTGGTTCAAATATTCCCCACAGAATATCAAAACTTCCAATAACGCAGTAAAAAAGGCAATTAAAATCGACTGTTGCCACAATGCCATGTTGCGAATCAACAGGAAATTCAGCGCCACAAGGTAGATAACGATCGACATCATCATGCCACGAATTCCAAGCGTTGAGCCGATCAAGATATCCCACAATAAGCCCAACACTAGCGCAGTTCCGACGTTCACTCGGTGCGGTAGTGCCAACACCCAATAACACGTGACAAGGAACAACCATGACGGACGTAACACATCTAACACACCTGGCCATGGAATGGTTTGCAGTACCAGCGCAACGAAGAAACTGACGCCAATCACCATTCGGCTACTCAATACATTATTGGCCATCGGTTACCTCTTGTTCTTGCTCTAACCCTTCATCTACATTGGACCGCAGTACTTTGTGTTGACGGTCTTCATTCGGCCAAATCAGCAGTAGGTAGCGTAAGCGATCAAACTCCACAACCGGCTCAGCCTTGATTGAGGCGAACTCTTGACGCGTATCGTGATCCACATTGGTAACCGTCGCGACTGGATATCCTTCAGGGTAAATACCACCTAAACCGGATGTCACCAATAAATCACCAACCTGAATATCTGTGCTGGTTGGAATGTGCTCCAGTTGGATTTCATCCATTTCACCATTGCCCGATGCGATCACTCGGATATCATTGCGGATCACCTGGACAGGAATTGCATTTTTCGCGTCCGTTAGCAGCAGAACACGTGCGTTGTGCGCTGCGACAAACGTGACCTGACCAACGATGCCTTTCTCATTGATAACAGGCTGACCAACGTAAACACCATCAATACGGCCTTTATCGATCACCACTTGATGACGATAAGGTGAAGTATCAACCGCCATTACTTCTGTCACGACTTTCTTTTCATCACGGACAAATGAAGATCCTAACAACTTACGTAAGCGTTGGTTTTCTTCTTTATATTGGTCGAGCAAGATAAGCTCGCTTTTCAGGCGTAGCACTTCTCGCTTTAAGCTGCGATTGCCTTCAACCAATGCCTGATGAGAATTAAAACGTTCAAATACGCCATCGAACATACTACGAGGCAAATTCGCTGCGTACTGAATCGGTGCAACCATACTGTTTAGTAGGTATCGAACGTTGGAAAACGTATCTAGACGACTATCGGCCAGCATTAAGCTCGCCGACACGATGACAGCAAAAAACAGACGTAATTGCAGAGACGGACCTCTGCCGAAAATCGGTTTCATCTTGTTTTTGACCTGATTGCTTCCATGATTATTGAGCCTTACTTGGCAACCTAAAAATACTTAACTAAATACTTTTAGGTATGGAGCATGTTTGAATTACAGAGAGAGCAGAAATGAAGGTGAAGCCCGACATGAGCTTCACCTAAACCTTTATTCTTCAGAGAACAGATCGCCACCGTGCATGTCGATCATTTCTAGTGCTTTACCGCCACCACGCGCAACACACGTTAGTGGATCTTCCGCGATAACCACAGGAATACCAGTTTCTTCCATTAGTAGACGGTCTAGGTCTTTAAGTAGTGCACCACCACCGGTTAGTACCATACCGTTTTCAGAAATGTCTGAAGCAAGCTCTGGTGGACACTGTTCTAGTGCAACCATGACTGCTGATACGATGCCAGATAGCGGCTCTTGAAGCGCTTCTAGGATCTCGTTTGAGTTCAAGCTAAAGCTGCGTGGCACACCCTCCGCAAGGTTACGACCGCGAACTTCAATCTCTTGAACTTCATCACCAGGGTAAGCAGAACCGATTTCGTGTTTGATCTTTTCAGCCGTTGCTTCACCAATCAAGCTGCCGTAGTTACGACGTACGTAGTTGATCACCGCTTCATCAAAGCGGTCACCACCGATACGTACAGACGATGAGTAAACCACACCGTTTAGAGAGATAACGGCAACTTCAGTTGTACCACCACCGATATCGACCACCATTGAACCTGTCGGCTCAGATACGCGTAAACCAGCACCAATTGCCGCCGCCATTGGCTCGTCGATTAGGTAAACTTCACGCGCACCAGCACCAAGTGCTGATTCACGAATTGCGCGACGCTCAACTTGGGTAGAACCACAAGGAACACAAACAAGAACACGTGGGCTTGGCTTTAGGATGCTGTTATCGTGCACTTGCTTGATAAAGTGCTGAAGCATTTTTTCGGTTACGTAGAAGTCAGCGATTACGCCGTCTTTCATTGGGCGAATAGCGGAAATGTTGCCAGGTGTACGACCAAGCATCTGTTTTGCTGCGTGACCGACTGCAGCAACGCTTTTTGCAGAACCTACACGATCTTGACGAATAGCAACTACAGAAGGTTCATCAAGGACAATTCCTTGCCCTTTTACGTAAATTAGAGTGTTGGCTGTACCTAAATCGATAGATAGAT
>NZ_JADDYG010000074.1:55005-60315 GCF_015163535.1 Vibrio sp. OPT46
CGTTAGAAAACATGCCACGAAGTTTCTTAAACATACTCTTCGCTCATCCTGCAAAAATATAGAAGACAAAAATTGCTCTAAATGTACCAATGCCTCGCTGTCACAGCAAGGTATTGGTACACAAACATGAGCAGAAAGCCTCAATTTCTTGCAGTTTCCTAACTTAAGGGCAAAAACCTAAGTTGTTACTGTCCGGTTAACCCTGGCTCACCACGGTAAATCACGCGATCGTTACCTCGATGAATACCAAAGGTGACGACGGAGGATGGGTTTTCTTCACCAGCTTTCTTATTGTCCCAGTTGTACTTGAGCCAAGGTAAGCCATTTTTTGAATCATCAAGATCTAACCAAACTTGTGATTGCTGTCGAACTTCATTATCACAACCTTGTACAGCGGTTAAACGCTCTCTATTTGCATTTGGTAATATGCCCCCGGTAACTTTAGCACTGGATGTTTCACTGTCTGCTGAATCAAGAACTTGAATATCGATATCACAGGCAGTAACACCATCTGGACTGCTCCAAATCAGTTTATCATCGCCTTGCTCTACAGCAGAAACGGCCGTTCGGTTGTCCTTAGAATTGACGACAAATCGGTTCTTATTCCAGTACTCAACTTTAAGAGGAATGCTGAGTGTATCCCCTTGTCTTCCGCCAATATCATCTAAAACCATACGCCCATACCTAACATCAGGTTGAGATAACAGTTGTTGCTCTACGGTACGAGATTGTTTGCCATCATGACCTTCTGTCAGAAATAGAGTTGGGTCAATATGTGCTGTCTTCGTACTCGCTGTATTATTGAGAGACAACGCAATTGATGACTCAGTAGAACTATCTGTTGATACTTTGGAGTTAAATGGACCATCTAAATTAACAGCTTTGCTCCAATCAACAGAATTAACCCAGGTTTTACTCCAAATCGCACCAGACCAGTTTTTACTGGTTAGATCAGAGTTCAAGATACTAAGTCGGTCAGAAAAGCTTCCAGCTAAGTGCAAGTCTGCTTTCAAAGAATCAGCAAAACTACCATAGTTCTGCGTAGCATACCCATCAGCGTTGTACGCAGTGACTTCAAACTTAACTGACGCAAAGTTTTGCCCCATATAAACGGAGTCATTCTGATTATCAGGATAAGTCCACTCGGTTCCTGTTACTTTAAAATAATCAGGATAGAAACGACCAACGGTGACGTCATATTCATCTAGTTTCTCTCCCAAATACGTTGCTTTAGTTTTAAGGTTTAAAGAGCCAACTTCATCCCAAACGTATTCAACTGTTTTACCCGCTTTAGCTTCTTCAGAGCTAAAGTCTAAACTTGAACCTTTACTTGGGTCTAAGTTGGCGATATCACCACCCGATGGGTACAAGACAGAAAACTCAGCATCAAGTGGTGCAGCCGTATTTGAATCAGAGAAATAGTTTTGTGTCAGTGGGTATTCACAAACATTGGTAGCATTACCACGTGAGTCGCTATGAACGACTGGTTTATAGGTCACATTAAAGCTTTCAGCAGAGGCAATAAAGCCATCACCAGTAGCTTGTGTCGCAGGGTTAGCTTTTCCACCATTTTTCGCCACAATATTACATGCGGCAATTTTCCATGGTCGAGACTTAACGCTGAATGAGCCATTGAGAACCACTGATTCTTGCTCACCTTTATCTTCATCCGGAGCTATTGGACACTCATCTGAGTACTGAGGATCACACGTGAAATTCGCATCTTCGAGTTTGATTGTGTACAAGCCCGACTCCATTAGCTTAAAGGTATCTGATGTCTTACCTTGCTCTGAGTCAATAAATTTAGGCTCATATGTTAATAAGCTCGCGTCACTGCGCCCGTCAGCTGGTGTTTCGATTTCCAACTGAACACTTGGTGAGCCCGTGTAACTTTTCACTACCGTTTGCTGACCATCGCTACAAGCTAATATTCTTGTTTCTATTTGATAATTTTTACCAGCTACGATTGCTTGGTCATCTACGTCAAACTTGAATGGTACAAATTTGAAGGTAGACGTCTGCGTTTTTGATGGATCATTGTCCACCGTAACCTTTAACGTATATTCGTCATTAAGCTCAATACCATTTTGATCTGTAACGGTAACTTGTAGCTTCAACTTACCAAGCTTCGAAGACACATTGCTTGTAGTAAAGCTTGGGTAAGTGCCTGTACCAGTGCTATCAGCGACTTCTACAGAGAACTTATCGGCATCAGGATAAACCTGCACAGTAACCCCTGTACTTTCCGCATAGCCATCATTCTTGGTTTCTATTTCAAAGCTAGGTTGCTCTGTCCCGCACATCAACGCATATTGTGCTGCTGGTGATAGCGTTACTTCATAATCATCTGAAGGTGTAAAACAGTGGTTGTCTGTAGCAATGATACTTGCCGAGTTATCCATCGAAATACTTCGAGCAGTAACCGCACCATAAACTACTGCATTGTTTTTTAACTCTACACTTGCTTCTGTATAGAGCAGTCCTGTCAATTCAGCACTGTTATCAAGAGTAATTTTATCGTTACCATGACCAATGATTATCAGCTCGGCTTTTCCGACTGTATAAAATTTCGCATTGTTTTTCAGCTCCAGCTTTTTCACATGAATTTGCACTTTTTGTGAGTCTGGAATATTTATTTGTGCGCTGTTATCAACCTTTAGCTCTTCTATCCAGTAAGTTCCCGTTTTAAATGTAACTTTAGCATTGTTTTTCACTTCTAGTTTTTCCAGTACCTCATAACTAGAAAATGTTTTACTCTCCTGATGATCGACAACAACCTCTTTAGAGCTAGTCTTAAAACTCTCTAATTCCAACCGTTTAATCATCAGTCCTTCATTACCAAAACAACCTTCATCGTCACATGATGCATTATTTTCTAAAGTAATTTTCGACTGAGGAAAACCAACGTAACGCTTACCGTTCACATAAGGGGCCCCTGAAATCCGAGCATTATTTTTCATCTTTAGAAGCGCATTAGAATTGCCAGTCCAAGTTTGAACTGGAGATGGAAACAACTCACAAATTTCACTTGTAGGAGGCTTATCGAATAAGAAGTATGAAAACGGCTCAACAACGTGACCACGTTCAGCATCTCTATCCATATCTTCTTCATTAATCAAAGCAACGCTGGTTTTAGTCACAGAACAACGCCTTAGCCAACCACCGTTATTACCATTTCGAGTACGCTTAGACGCCAATAAAACCGGAGCAGATTTGAAGCCAGTAACCGGGAAGTAGCTAAGCTGCTTACAGCCCTCAGTAACTGGTTTAATGACATTATCATTCAGAGCGCTAAGCGTATTACGGGTTGAACCATTACCTAGCCAAAATTTTCGCCCTTGAGTAAAACCTTCACCATAGCCTGCCACAAACGCCACTTCTTCAGGTTGATCAAGTACCGCATTTTTTGTCACTTCAGAGCGGTCAATGATTAATGAAAAGCCTGTACGAGTAGGATCTAGAGCGATCGTATTTAGCCAAAGTGGTTGGCTACCAACCATATTGTTTCGAGTTTGAATTTGAACCAAAACACCTGGTGGCTTTGAAAAAGCAGTGTTCAAACCAAAGTTAATAAAATTAACCTGCTTGCTGATGTTATTTGTCCCATCAGGCTTATTAGAAAATGTATGTTTAGAGCTCACTTTGCCTGCAACAAGCATGGCACCACTATCAAACTTAATAACGCCTGGTTCCATTACCAAGTAGTCAATATCATTCATAGGTGCATCAACATAAGTTATTCTCTCGCCAGTGTTTTTACATTGCCATTTATCGTTTTTACGATTGTATTTTAGATAGCGGCAAGCGGCTCTGTGAGGAGGTAATAACTGCTTTATTGTTGCTTTGGATGAACTGATAGACCAGATTTTCAAATCTGAAGGGTATTCTGTGGTCTTGCTATCAAAGTTAGAGCGACTCGCATCGATCGTCGGCATAACAAAAACCAGAGGAGGTTGTGAGTAAGAATTCTGAAACTCGATGTCACAAGTCACACTTGGCCCTGCTACAGTACATTTATCTGCTGGCACAGTGCCAAATTCAAACTGAGGGTTGTTATTTACTGCAGCAAAACTGATTGACGAAAAAAGGAAAAGCGCTACCGTAAGTAACGATGTTATTATTTTTTTCATTGTATTTTACTCCCTTACCCAAACTTCTTGCTGACGTTGAACTTTAGACACTCCAGAACCACAAACAGCCACACTTTTAACCACATATAGCTCCACTTCTTTACCAGGAAAGTCACCTGGTAGCTTACCTGCCTTCTGACATTCAATCGTTGTCACTTTGCATGCCTGATCGAACAAGCCGCTGTCGGGCTTAACGCTTTCTGCCTCGATAGCATCGCAACGGGTTGCAACAGCAGCAGATT
The DNA here is from genome assembly GCF_015163535.1 of Vibrio sp. OPT46. Taxonomy (NCBI): domain Bacteria; kingdom Pseudomonadati; phylum Pseudomonadota; class Gammaproteobacteria; order Vibrionales; family Vibrionaceae; genus Vibrio; species Vibrio sp. OPT46. The sequence continues at coordinate 59,378 of NZ_JADDYG010000074.1, forward strand.
CATCTAAAGGGAAAAACTGAGTTAACACCCAGTCATTACTCGATTGAGCAGTAAACCATGCCTTTGTACCCAAAAACTCACGCGTTAAACCACTTTGATTAGACCAAGTCACTTTCATTAGTGACGCAGCCAAATACCCCATTACGATAATGACAAAGAGCGTCACAATTAACACATTGCCTTTTTGCTTATTATGGAACATTCAGCACCTGCACATCTTGTTGGTACACACTACTTTCACCGGACTGTTCAAACACGAACCTCAGATGCACGAGCCCGCCTCGATGAAGCAATTTATCGTCATATTTGAAATAACTCTGAGATTGATCATCAACATAAATAAGATTGTCGGCAATTATTTCGCCGTTACGCTGTATCTGTGGGCCTACAAAGCAATATTTCACTGACTTAGATGGATCATAGAGATAGTGTCGATTAGAAACGGAGCGACTGGTTACTAAACTAGCGCCATCAATAATCTTATATGCTTTATCCGAATCTGGAGAAAGCGCTCCAACATCAACACTATGAGTGGATGAGGTTAAATCACTTAGCCGTGTTGGGTTAATCACCATTTTCAAGCCACTATCAAGCTCGGGAGCATTGTCACCAAAAAAGCCAACCACAAACTGTATATCATTTCCAGAAATCGCATAAAAACCAGAATGCTCTATCGGCATAAACATCAGGCAGTTTTTTTCACTCTCATCAATAAAAAAGCTATTCGGCACCGCATGACGAATTTCTCGAGACATTTTCTCAATAACGAACTGAGCCTGAGTTTGTAGTTTCTGCCTATCGATAGTGTCGGCATAGCCCTTTGCTCCTAACTGCAAATAGCCAGCAATTCCGAGCATGATAAAACTACCAACCACAATAGTGATGACCATTTCTATTAAAGTGAAACCACGATTTTTCATTAGTAGTTTCCCCTTATC
>NZ_JADDYG010000074.1:60325-64867 GCF_015163535.1 Vibrio sp. OPT46
TATTTTCTCAATAACGAACTGAGCCTGAGTTTGTAGTTTCTGCCTATCGATAGTGTCGGCATAGCCCTTTGCTCCTAACTGCAAATAACCAGCAATTCCGAGCATGATAAAACTACCAACCACAATAGTGATGACCATTTCTATTAAAGTGAAACCACGATTTTTCATTAGTAGTTTCCCCTTATCGCAGACAGTGTTAAAGGCTGTGTTTGTCCGGCGTAAATAGTCATAGTGACTCGTTTATAAGCCGTGATCTCTTCCAGTGAAGGATTATTTACACCCGTACCGTCTGATTCAACGTATTGCACTTTCACTTCTACTCGAAAGTTCTTGTAATCACTTTCCATAGACGTACCAAGAACGTTACTCAGCTCATATAACGGCGTAGAGTTACATTTAGCCTTTGTGCTTTTCGTATACCAGCAACCGATATAGTCATCGACATCATTAAAACTAGCTGGGTTTGATTCATCGCTATCTGCCCCAAGACTTGTGGAACAATCCTTACCACCAAGGACAGTCTCACCACAGCGGACTAAACCACCATCAAAGTCGCTGTTTTCATCGAAGCCTCGCGACAATATCTGAGACATGAAACCTTGGCCTAATGCGGCAGCGCGGGTTTGATAATGAGGGATGGCGGAATCTCGAATCTGAGGGACAAGAAAAGAAGTAAACGCCACCATCGCAATGCCCATCAAAACAATCGCGATGATCATTTCTATTAAAGTCATGCCACTAGATTTCTTCATGAGCATGTACCTTTAGAAACATAACCTTGAGAATTAATTTCAACTTGGCAGCGGCTTCGACCATGCTTATCTTCAATTAAGATGTTTACAGCACCACTTACAGGATTGCCGAGAAGGTTAAAATTAATTGTATTTGCGGCACCGCTGATAACGGAAAACCTTGCGGACTTATCGATAACCACGTCACTACGAGCATCTCGTGCACTGCCTGTTAGTGCACAGGCAGCAACCGAACCAACACATGAGCTAGAAACTTGTAAACGAAAGTTGTTATCAGGACTTGTAGCATTCGACTGCATACGATTCACCTGCACTTGGCGAATCACAGAAATCACGCGTTCTTGTAATGCATATGCAGAGAAATTGCCAGATCCCATAAAACGGCTGGCTGCAAAAAGTGAAAGGATAGAGAGGAGAACAATCATGAGGATTAACTCCATTAACGTGAACCCTAATGCAGAGCTGCGAATTTTCATAACCCAACCTTAGGCTTAGAACAAGCGAGATAAGTATACGATGAAATTATGAGATTAATGATAGGTTTATAATTTTTCGATTCGAAGTGTGAACAGACGAACAAATAACCAATGTCTAGTTATTTTGCCCTTTTGAACGACCAATTTCTTCTTCAATTCGATCGTATGTTTCTTTGTTGCTTAGCGTTTCAGAAACGTGCTCAGCGGTTTGCTTGGTTTGCTCCCACTTTGCTTCATAAATTTCTGGTTCAAAGCTTATGTATCGAGGTAGTACGATATACCCTGCGGTAGCGATAAAAACGAGTATTACGACAAATTCAATTCGGGATAGACCCTTTACTATTCTCACCTACGTATACCTTAGAGAAGGGGTCGTTATGACCCCTTTAAAATCAAACAAATGATTATTTGGTACAAGAATTTGTCATCACGGTTTTAGCAGGAATGAGCGCACCATCTGCATCATAGTATGATTCAGAGTACTGAACACACTCTGAAGCTTTGTCCTCAGATGCATAAATAACTGTGCCTGCAGTACCATTTTTCTTATCTGTAGCATCTTTACGAGCTGTTTTTTTAATTTGAACCCAATCATCACTCAAACCTTGCACAGCCTTACCTAAACCATTTTCGTCAGCCGTTGGGTAACCTAGGTAGATCGTAATATCTTCTACTTTCGTGCTTGCGTCAGCCAAAGATTCTTTGCCTTCTACCGCAGCTTTACCATAAGTAATACCTGCAGCACCATCAATTGCACCTTTAAGGCCTTGATTAGCAGCTGCACGAGCATCATCTTGCAGGTTAAGGAAACGTGGTGCTGCAGTGACCGCTAGAATACCTAGGATTACAATTACCACTACCAATTCGATAAGGGTGAAACCACCTTGTCTTTTCATTGTTTACTCTCTCTATGTAAGCATGCAGTACAACTGCAAAGTTTTGTTTAGGTCACGCGACCATTTTGGATATTGTCAAAACGGTTTGGGGCAGCAACGTTCACTAAAACTGACCGTGAAGTGGATACTGTATCTACCGCTTGAGCAGAATGACGATTCGCCATTATTCAGTTCATGCTGCAATGAGAAAAACACATTATTGTTTACCCACTATTACAGCCTGTTACTTATGGTAATGATTGCATTATACCGACTTTCATTACCAATTATAGTGCTTAGGTGTCAAAAAATTCACTCCGCCGACATTTCGACGTCTATTTTCAGTTGATTAGCAGTTGAGATAACTACAATCGACTGACCATTTTCATAAGTGTATTGACAGACATAACGATCAGTTTTGATGGCTCCACTGATATCTATTAACTTGTTGGTCATTATTTTACGTTGGGGGTAATGCACCGCTAGCCAATAACCACAATCTAATACACCTTGCTGAGTAAAGGGAGACACTAACCCGCCCTCAGTCATAGTAAGGTTTAAGCCATCCATCAGCATATGTTCTGGCTCGCCTTGTACTAGCCAAGCTTGACGATAACGCTGAACACTATCTTGCATCCAAACTCTCGCTAACTTCGCTCCAGTTACTTGTGCTTGCTCGGTCACAGGACGTAATTTGACCGCCAAACCCACCGCCATAATCGTAGCAATAACCCCAAACACAATAAGCGTTGCTCGGCTTTGATTTTCAACCACCTATTAGCCGCCTTTGATGATATCGAGCATTCCCCACATTGGTAAGAAGATACCCAATGCCAGCACCATGACCATGCCTGCGACAATCACCAAAAGTAATGGTTCTATTCTTGCGGTCAGTGTTTTTAGATCGTAATCGACTTCTCGATCGTAAAAGTCCGACACTTCCAGCAGCAACTCATCAATACGACCAGTTTCTTCACCTACTGCAATCATCTGAATCACCAATGGGGTGAATATTTTGCTGTTGATGGCCGTCACTGAAATGGTGCTACCCGCTTCAATCGCGGACTTCATCTCAAGAATTCGGTTTTCTAAAAAACGGTTCCCTAAGGCTTCCCCGGCCAAAGCCAAAGACTGGTTAAGTGGCACCCCTGATTTCAGCATCAACGAGAAGGTTCTGGCAAAACGAGAAAGCTGCGCACGATTAACGATATCGCCTACAATTGGCAGCCGAAGCCGAAACTTATCGAACTTCTCCCGACCATCAGCCGTCGCCACCCACGCTCTGAATACAGTAAACGCGCCAATCATTGCCACAACCAGCAACACCCAATAATTAACAAAGAAATTAGAAGTCGCGATCAAAATACGCGTCGGCAATGGTAGCTCAACCCCAAAGCGCGTGAACATCGATGCAAACTCAGGGATCACCAAGATATTCAATACAAACATGGCGATGGTGATAAAGATAATGACAAACGTCGGATAACGCATCGCCGCTTTGATGCGTTTGCGAGTCTCAAGTTCCTGTTCGTAGTAATTCGCCAGTTGCAATAGCGCTTGGTCAAGCCGACCCGTATTCTCACCGACGTTGATCATAGAAACGAACAGTGGGCTGAATACTTTGCTGTGTTGCTGCATCGCAGAAGACAAACCTCGGCCATTACTCAGTTCAGAAACGACATCTTCTAGCGCCTCTTTGAGCTGTTTGTTTTCGCAATTTTGCAACAAGCCACGCATAGAGCGCAGCAAAGGTACGCCAGCTTTAGTCAAACTAAACAACTGGCGAGAGAAAAGAATAATTACTTCCAACGGAATAGCAGGCACAAACAGCTTAGACAAGCTCACTTGGCTTTTTGCCGACTCTTTCTCTAACCGTACATTGAGCGGGATGACCCCTTTATTCATCAATGCTTCCGCCGCAGCTTCTGAGTTCACTGCTTCGATTTTGCCGTTAGTGGATGAGCCGTCTAGCGTGCGGCCTTGATAACGAAAAGTTGGCATTCACTTACCTATATGAAAATGGGATCAGTCTTACCAGAAGCATCGCCCTCACCTAGGGTCATCACTTCGTCCAAACTGACGGTGCCTTGTAGCGCCAGTTCCATTGCAGAAGCAAGCAGTGGCTTATAGTTTTCTGAGCGGCGCGCGGCTTGCGCAAAGCCAACCGCATCATTGGCGCGCAATTTATCCATCATCTCTTGCTCAAGTTCGAGCATTTCAAACACACCGATTCGGCCTCGATAACCAGTCAAATTACAGTTTTGGCAACCTGCGCCTTTATAAAAAATGGTGCTAACTTGATTTGGGAAACGCCCAGCTAACCACTGCTGGCGAGACTCATCTAAGTGGTCTTCTGTTTTACAATCGGGGCAAACTCGGCGCACAAGACGCTGCGCCACCACAGCTCTGACTGCACTAGCAACCAAGTAACCCGGCGCA
>NZ_JADDYG010000074.1:64926-88737 GCF_015163535.1 Vibrio sp. OPT46
CCATGTCGATCATACGTAACGCACTGTCGACAGCATCGTTGGTGTGGAGAGTACTCAATACTAAGTGACCCGTTAGTGCAGCTCGCAGACCAATTTCTACCGTCTCTTGGTCACGCATCTCACCAACAAGAATGATGTCTGGGTCTTGACGTAAAAAGGTTCTAAGAACACGCGAGAAAGTTAGATCGATCTTGCTGTTAACCTGTACCTGAGTGATGCGAGGCAGACGATATTCAACCGGGTCCTCTGCTGTAATGATCTTTTTCCCAGGTTCGTTGAGCTCACTCAATGCGCCGTAAAGCGTGGTGGTTTTACCGGAACCTGTCGGCCCGGTAACCAAAATCATGCCGTGCGGACGCGCCAACTGTCGACGCAAGCGAGCAAGCAAGTCTGGCGGCAAGCCCGACTCTTCTAACGGACGCAAACCAGCGGACTGGTTAAGCAGACGCATTACCACAGATTCTCCGTACTGCGTTGGTAACGTCGACATACGAATATCAATTGATTGGCCACGAACTTTGATATTGAATCGGCCATCTTGTGGCAAGCGCTTTTCAGAAATATCTAGGTGTGCCATCAACTTCAGTCGAAGAACCAAAGCCGATGCAATATTCACTTCATTTAAGAGCGTTTCATGCAATACGCCATCAATACGCTGGCGCAAACGCAATACTTGATCGTCTGGCTCAATATGAATATCCGAAGCTCCAACCTGTACCGCATCTTCAAACATGGAATTAACCAGCTTTACAACGGTAACCTCTTCACTGTCGGCCTCATCAATACCGTAATCAAAGCTTTGTACATCTTTATGCTCTTCATGCAGCTGCTCAGCAAAGGAGGCAATTTCTTTAGTACGGCGGTAATAGCGGTCAAAGCTTGAAATGAGCTGACGCTCCGAAGCCACAATGAACTCAAGGTTGTATTGGCCCAACAAGTTCATCAATGATTCTTGGATGAACAAGTCCGCAGGGTCACTCATAGCAACGCGCAGTGTGTCCCCATTTCGAGCAACGACCATCGCACGTAAGCGACGTGCGTGTACCTCAGGTAAAATCTGCACGGCTTCGGCATCCACAGGCGCACGACCAAGATCGATCAGTGGCAAACCAAGCTGCTGAGACAAGAAGTCCAACATTTGCTTTTCGGTAATAAAGCCAAGGTCAATTAACGCATCCCCTAGCTTCTGCCCGGTACTGAGTTGTGCGTTTAGTGCTTGCTGGATTTGTTCTTCAGAGACGATACCTTCCTCAACCAGAAGATCGCCCAAGCGTTTTCTCAACTGAATTTTCATTGTGCGCTCTCCAACTCTTTCAAGATGCTCAAACGGTCACGGATAAATGCTTGCGATTGATTCGAAATGCCAACTTTACCCAGAGCTTGGTTGTAAGAGTTGATCGCGGCAGTAAAAGCCAGGGCGCGCTCTTGTTGAATAGCCAAACCTAACCACCAGCGCGCGTTTTCCGGCTCACGCTGAGTTAGGAGTTGATAGCTCTCAAGCGCAATGTCATTTTGCTTGTGTTTTTGTGCCAATGCCGCACGCATCGCCAAGTAATCTCGACTTGGTACTGGAGGCAAATGAACAAGCGGGCTCAGCGCCGCTTCAGGTTGATTAGCTTTCACTAACAACTTAGACAAGGCCAAGCGGAGTACTTGGTTGTTCGTATCTAGGTTGATGCCTTCTTGAATAATCTCATATGCTTTACGCGTGTCACCTTTACCAAAGTACAACGCTGATAACTTTTGACGCGTGTCTGCATTCATTGGCTCATAACGCAACGCCTCGGCATAAGCCGATAACGCCGTTTGCATATCGTTAGCATCGAGTGCCTTTTCCGCTCGGCTAACCGCTTTAAGAGATAATTGGCGGTGAGTAAGCTCAACCTGCTCAATACGCATTGAGCTGTTTTCTGATGTCGTGTGGGTTACGTGATCGTATTGCTCCTCGCTCGGCATCGTTGCTAACTGTGCGAGTAAAACTGCATCTTCAGAGGCGATATTTATCTCAGATCTTGGCGTGAACCTATCAGTCTCTTGTATGTGAGGCTGTTGCACTACCTGCTGTGTGGCTGGTTTAGTGTAAACCACTTGAGTTGTATCGGGCGTCATTTTACTCGTTGGCGAGTGAGTGCGCTCCGATGAAACAATTGGTGAGACATTCACAGACGACAGTGGCATAGCGTCGGTTTGAAACTGTGATAGCTCGCCTGAAGGGACAGGACCGCGAGAGACCGCCCAGCTACCAACCGCAAGGCTTAACGAAAAACCGGCGACAAGCCAAAGCCAAGGTTTACTGCGTGAGACTCTTGGAATCTCCGCACGAGTAAGCTCTGACGGCGATGTTTTTTCAGCAAGTTCTGATAATGCTTTATTGATGGCACTCAAGGTTGACTCCATCCCCAAAATACGGGTGTTTTAAACTTAGGTTTACGGGCATCAAACGTATCGTGCATAGCGGCGTAAACGTGATGATTTTTCAATAGTGTGCAACGCTCATTAAATGCAGCAAGCAACGACTTGTGGCTAATTTGGTTTATCAAGCGCGGAATCCCCATGGATGAACGCCAAATCGCTTTTTTCTGTTCAATAGAAAAAATGTGCGCCCCATTGCCTGCTTTATCTAAACGATTATTGATGTAAGCCACGCCTTCATCGATAGAGAGAGGACGTAACTGGCAGCTAAACGTAATGCGTTGACGAAACTGCCTTAGCTCATGGTTAGCCAATCTTTCATCCAACTCAGGTTGTCCGAATAACACCAATTGAATGAGCTTATCTTGTTCCGTTTCTAGGTTGCCAAATAGACGCAATGTTTCTAAAGCTTGTGGGGAAAGAGCTTGCGCTTCATCAACGATCAAGACGGTTTTCTTTCCCAAGGCATGTACTTGAATCAAGTGCTCTTGAATGAGGGAAACGATGCGCAGCGGATCATCGTTCTCGATACCTAACTCTCTGGCGACAGCAAACTGCAACTGTTCCCCATTCAACACTGGATTGGGTAAGTAAATAAGCTCAACTTCAGATTCAATCTGCTCGATCAGCTTACGGCATACCATGGTTTTTCCAGTGCCGACTTCTCCCGTCACCTTAATCACCCCTTCTCCCATTTGCACGGCAGCTAGGATGGTTTGGATCGCCTCATAGTGAGGGACTAACCCCAAGAACATTTCTGTATTTGGGGTTAACGAAAAAGGCTGAACTCGGAATCCAAAGTGGGACAAGTACATACTCGAATCACAAACCTATTAAAAAACAGAACCTTTCCCAGCGCTTATTGCGCATCTGGGAACCACTCTTGCAGCAGATCACGAGAGCGCTCTAGCTCTTTCTGCCAAGAGTTCACGCCAACTACGGTCGGTTTTAGCAAGATGACCAATTCTGTTTTCTCAGTTACGTTATTCACGTTGCGGAACAAATGCCCCAGTGCTGGTACATCGCCCAAAAATGGGACTTTAGAAACAAGCTCACGATTTTGCTGTTTCATCAACCCGCCGATAACCACAACATCGCCATCTTTAGCACGAATAACCGAGTCTGATTCACGAATAGAGCTTTTCGCTAATGGCAGTTGGATGTTTTGGAAATCTCCGCCCAAGTTCAATTGCTTCACTTCTTCCGTGACTTCAATAACTGCGGGGTGAACATGCAGGAACACATTGCCTTTGTTATCAATTTGCGGAGTCACATCAAGGGAAATACCCGAGAAGAATGGCGTCAGTTCCACTTCAGGAACCGCATTTGAGTTTTCACCGTTGCCTGCATTGCTCGATAGCTCGGTAACAAAGTACTCATCGGTACCCACTTTGATAACAGATTTTTGGTTGTTGGCAGCGGTAATACGAGGGCTCGAAAGGACGTTCAAGTCACCTTGCGTAGACATGAAGCTCAATACAGCATTGAAGTTACCATCCGAAATAGTCACGTTAGTTTGACCGCCCAATAGCGTGCCAATCGCATCCAATGGTGGTAATGTCGACGCAGGGCGGTTGACTACGATACTACCCGAGTTACCAATTGATGCCGATAAGTTTGACCAGTTGATGCCTTGTTGGTAGCCATCATTCAACGTCACTTCTAGGATTTTAGCTTCAAGAATGACCTGGCGCTGCATGCGCTCCTGCGATACACCTAAGAACTCGCGTACTTCGCGAATATCATCTGGAAATGCTCGAACCGTAATAACTCCTGCTTGTGGCGTTACAACCACACTTTGCCCTTTGCCTGAACCAATTAGATTCGCAACGGCTTGCTGCAGCATAGGCCAGAAGTCACTTTCAGTGATGGTTTCGATGCGTGTACCACCCGTAGATGTGGTTGAGCTATCGTTGTTGTTTCCATTGTTAGAGTCTGACGAGTCAGAACTGTCTGAGCTACCACCAGAATTAGACGTACCAGCCGAGGTTACAGAGCCCGTAACAATGCTGGTTAATGAGCGACCAGAACGCTTGAACTGCAGGTAATCGACTGGAATGGTCACAGTACGCATACCTGCTGGGTAGATTTGAATTACTTTGCCAGACTTCACCACGTCATAGCCATACATATTCTGTACGACATTCAGAACTTCATCCAATGTCACATCTGACAAGTTGACAGTGATATTACCTTGTACCGATGGGTGAATCGCCACACTGTACTCTGTGCCTTTCACCAACGAAGCGAAAAAGCTTCTTGCATCGACCGCATTCGCTTGAATACGAAAACGCTTCGAGGTGCCTTGCTCTGATGCAACGTTCGAGTCTAAATTTGGCATCAAGTCTGCCTCAACAGAAGAAGGGATTTCTTCCAATGTGCGGCTGTTCGCTTGATTGATCGATTCATTGAGCGCTTCTTTAACTTCCACTGGATTCCGATGACCCATTGAACATCCCATTAAAGAAGCAATCGTTATTCCTACAACTAATTTGCGCATATCTGATCGGGCTCTGGTTATTATTGTTTTACGTTTAAATCAAAAAGCTCTAGGTCCCACTGACGGTTACCACGCTTTAAAGTTACAAATTCACTATTAATGCTCGCGACGCGATAACCCTTAAATAGCTCGCCTTTTTCGACAAGTTTGTTATCCATAATCGCGATACAATCAGTACTTGGCTTACACACAATACTGTTGAGCTTAGGCAGTCGGTACCGTTTAACTTTTGGTTTCGCTGACGTTTCAACCGCTGGCTTTTCCCAACCAAGTGGGGCCGTTGGGTCCTGGTTTGCCCAAGCGGTTCCTGCCGCTGCCATAACAAGCAATGAGATGATGAGTTTGTTAACCACCAATAAACTCCTCTCTAGATCCTAGTGTGTAGACTTCTAACACAAGCTTCGCTTTCGGGTACTCTTCGACTTTATAACTAAAGCTGCGCCAGTAATAACTCGCAGGAAGGCTCTCCAATTTATTCAGATAATTAGCAATAGAAAAATAGTCACCAGTCAGTTCCATACGAACAGGATGCACGTAGTAACCAGAGTATTGCGATGCTTCTTTATCTTCCGTTATTGGCTCAGATGGCAAGGTTTGCAGAGACAAAAGGTGAATGCCACTTTGCTGCTCCAACACATTTTCAAGCAGCTCAGCCATTTGCGAAGGTGTAATAAGATGCTCGATGATCTCCGCTAATTGCATCGAAAGATGCTGACTCTCAGCTAACAGATTAGATATCGCGCGATCAATCTCAGCATTTGGATCTTTCTTAAGTTGCGCCTGAATACGTAGCGTATCGATTTCAATCTTTTGATTGGCTTGCTTTAAATTACTTAGTTGCCTCTCATTACTGATGATCTCGTTAAGCTTTGGCTCCAATACCAGCGTAAAGAGCAACATGATCACGACAACTAAACCGCATAATGCGGTGAGCACTTTTTCACGCGTACTCATTTCGCCAAAGCGCCCTTCTAATGAGAGCCAGAATTCGTTCATTTCTCTTTATCCTCGCGCGTTTTTAGTTCAAACGTCACAATATCCTTATCATTTCGACCTATTTTGACGTCGTCAAACGTTCGACCAACCAAGCTAATTTCGTTTTTAAATTGGCTAACCCAATTTGGCACTGAGCTCGGTTTTTTCGCTAGTCCCTTCAGGTCTAAGGTATGGGTATTGATTCGAATTTCGGACAAAGAAATTTCTTGGTTTCCTAGCTTCGCTAATGATTGCATCACGCCAGAGTAACCCGTGCGTTGCGAGTCATCGTATTTCCCGACAGCTTTAAGCGAGTCTCGCTTCGCCTTGACTTCACGTTCTAAGCGGGCTTTAGCTGCCAGCTTATTATTGTCAGGTTGATGCTTACGTAGCTTGACTTGATAACGTTCAAGCTCTGACTTCATGATATCGCCTTTACTTTTTACAATAGCAATCTCATCTTCCAAACCGCTGCTCTGCCAAGTGACATAACCGTAAGAAAATAGAATTGCAGCCGCCGCAACGCCCCAAGATAACGCGATATTTTTTAGCGTCAGGAGCTCTTTTTTCGGTTTTAAGTAATCGGGATATAAGTTGACGCGTCGAGTATTTGAAGTAGCCGCAGTGTCAGCCAAAACATGTCCTGATAGCTCATGTTCTGGTGGTAATAACGGTGAAACCTTAGTACTTAAACGGTAGTTCAGAGCCTGAACAAGCTCGCTCTCATCCTCTTCATCACAGCACACTTTCAATTGATGTAATTGCACGTGGCGTAACTGAGATGAAAGATAGTCAATCGAACGTTGCAGTTCTAACGACAGACTGTCCATCTGTAAATCGCTAGACGGAACCCCCGTTAACGGTGGCGTCACACTGCGAATAGAGCGGTGGAACGCAATAGTATTTTCGACAAAAGCGCTTATACGGAAATGACCACGCACACTGCGTTGTAATAATAGGAAGTTTCCTAGTTCACCCGCAGTCTCTCCCCAAATATCGTCTTCAGGAAGAATTGCTTCTAGTGGTAACTGGGATCGACTGGCCAGTAACACAATCTTATCCAATATTTTTCGCGATAAGACGTATGCTTGCACTTTGGTTGAATTCGGTAACTCGACCGCATCGGCAATAATGTCGATGGCGCGCTCAGAGATCAGTTCTTTCAACAAAAACGGTAATGCGGCTGGCCATTCTTGACGCGGCATGACCGGTTTGTCGATTTGGTACATCTGGTAATAGTTATGAGAAAGAACAACCGTTAATGAATCATACGCACTCGCTGCAACGCTCAATGCTTGCTCAACGGCTTTTTCCCAATTGGACTCAGAAATATCAAATTGGTATGGACGACTACTTTTGATTGAAGATGATAAATAAACGGCGTCTGGCTGAATAACCAAAAAGCAGGAGCGACCACCACTAGATGATCGCTTAAGCTTGTCGAATAGTGCTTTGAAATCCATGATTATTATCTTTATTTTTTCCGCCAGCGATTTCGTCTTCCCAATTTAACTTGGGATTCTGATTGAGAATTCGGCAACGCTTGGGGACGAGGAAGAAACTGCTGCTCCGCAGAAAAGTAACGCCCTTGCCCACCATAAACCCCGAGCTCAATTAATGTGTTGAGCTCGTTCTGATTCTCAATTCCCACTGCTATAATTTTAGTTTTACTGTTTGCCGCCGCACCTAGCATACTGCGGACAAATAGCTGGTTTTCATGTCGTTGGTCGATTTTTGCTACTAAACTGCGATGAAGTTTAAGGTAACGAATGTCCACTTCTTTTAAATAGTGAGTGCTAACGATGGTACGCCCAGCCTGCCCAACCATTAAGTGGCACCCTAAACCGGCCAGCATTTTAGCGACTGGTCGCATAAAGTCTAAGTGTCTTACAAATTGTGCTTCAACAAACTCAAAACTGAGACACTTTCTCTGCTCACGTGACAACTGTAAGAGTTCATCACGAAACCATTTAAAGTACTCTCGGTTAGAAAATGGCGTTACATTCAAATTGAGCGCATACGATCTTGAGTTATCAAAATTATCCTTAAACTCTCTTAAGAATTTATTAATAACCGACTTATCCATTTGCGCTTCATAACCAACCTGTCTGATCGCAGAAATGAACCGAGACGCTTTAACAATCCCATTCTCAGGATCGCGAATCCGACATGTTAACTCTTCATATAATGATTTTTTATGCGTCGCGTCACTTATTGGGTGCACAGATTGTGCGTAGAGTATCACACTTTCAGGTGTAAGTGCTGTGTCAAATAACGTTCTCCACCTCACACTTCCGCGAGCTTCTTCATCGTGGTTCCATTTTTTGAAGCGACTCCAATTATTGTTATTTTGTAGTTGCGCACTACGCAAAGCAGTCTCGGCTTCATCAATGATTTGGCTGTGTCGCTCACCTTCTTTATAAGTGGTGATGCCAATATGGCACCAGTTGTCTGGATCAAGTGGCTCTGGCGGCATTAACTTTTCTAACTGGCGAATGCATTGCGAGGCAAGGTTAGCCACATCTTTCGCACTTTGGTGCGGTAGAAAAAGCGCAAAATCAGCATCGTAATAACGGGAAAATACAACATCTGGGTATCGTTGAACTAAATTGGACAATAAACTCCCAACTTCAACAATAAACTCATCCGTAATTTGCTTATCTTGCTCTTCTTCAACCAGTTTCCAGTCTTGAATACGCACTAGCAACACGGCGCCGCGAGCCCCACTTTCTAGTAACGCCGATTCCAACTTGCTATCAAATAACACTCGGTTAGCGGTACCGGTTAGCTTATCAAGGAAGGTTTGAGTTCGAATAAAGGTATCAAATCGGCTTCGCTCTTGACGCGCATCTTGTAACTCTTCGATTAATACATCGAGCGCTTCACTGGCGGTGTAAGGCCATTCTTTTTTGTCACCTTTGGCATACTGCTCCACCCTACCAGCCAGGATCATTCTGCCTCGCTCTTCGAGCATTTCGGAGCCTTCTAATTGCTCCTTAAGCCATGCCACGCCGCGCATTAAGCAGAAGATGATCAATATCACGGCAAGCGTGATCGACCAAAGCGCCTGCATTGAGTAGCTGTAACCTAAGTAAGGGGGAATTGCTTTAAAGTGAATCGTGTAATCTTGATTGTGAGTCAGCTGGTACTCTGCCTCAAACAAGACTGACGCTTCCATTTGATGAGAAGTATCTTTGAAGCGATAAACAACGGCGTTGTTAGTCGACAACGTCATTTCGACAATATTGGAAGCCTGCAGCATTTTCGGCATCCAGCGCTGCATAGAATAAGCGGCGTCAGGATCTTCCATCTCCTTGTCGACCACCTCTACGATCCCTTCTAAATAATGGTTGAGATATTCCTGCCCAAGACGTTTAAAAGAGAGGGTGCCACCGACAAACAAGATAAACATGGCGCAGATAACGATCATGGTGACAAAGGCCACCAGCCGTGTGCTTAACTTAAGAGTTGGGGTATACCTCATGAATACCAAATTCCTTTTTTATTCATCATATACCTTATTGAAATATTTATACTTGATAAGAGTTCATCAAACAATCGGATTAGTCTGATAGTGAGAGGCTGGAGCATAAAGAAAATCACACTCATTGATAAGTTTTATTGTTACGCCTAACCTTGCCAAGATAAGCCTGTGAGATCATCAGATTGCGACAATAAAAAAGGCCGCGATATTCGCGGCCTTTTCGATTCAAGCATAAGCAGAATTTAGAACGGGATATCGTCGTCAAAATCCATTGGTGGCTCATTGTACTGCTGCTGTGATTGCTGCGGAGCCTGTTGTTGTGGTTGCTGTTGCTGAGGCGCATTGTACTGCTGCTGAGCTGGCTGTTGAGGCTGACCCCATCCACCTTGTTGCTGCTGTTGACCGCCCATAGGTGCGCTGCCACCTTGAGCACGACCGCCAAGCATTTGCATCACACCATTGAAGCCTTGAACAACGACTTCCGTTGAGTAGCGATCTTGGCCACTTTGATCTTGCCATTTGCGAGTTTGCAGTTGCCCTTCAATGTAAACTTGAGAGCCTTTACGCAAGTACTCACCTGCTACTTCCGCAAGTTTGCCGAACAACACAACACGGTGCCATTCCGTTTTTTCGCGCTGTTCGCCAGTCGCTTTATCACGCCATGAATCAGAAGTCGCAATAGTAATGTTTGCTACTGCACCGCCATTCGGCATGTAACGAATTTCAGGGTCGTTACCTAGATTCCCCACCAAAATAACTTTGTTAATTCCACGGCTGGCCATGATGTGCTCCGTTTCACTCTGGATATATAAAATTTTAGCGCATTAGAATAGCACGCTTTAATGTTTTGATTAAAGTCTAATACCATTGTGATCTATTGAGTCATCCTCTAGAACCCAAATCGTATTTCAACTTACGTGTGTAGCATTTTTGATTCGCGTTGCAGACATCGTTTCGTGAAGCTTTGAATTCGAACGCATTTATTCAGTAAAGCGATGGTTATGGCCTCTCTTTAATGCCAGTTTATGGCTTCTATTGAACCCAGGGAGATTGGAACACGTGAGAAAGTCGGCTTACGCAAGAAAGCTATTTCTGATCAGTATGGAAGATAATGCGCAAAAAAAAGTGGCGGCACTCGAAAAGTACGTTGATATGAGCATCCCGGTGATTTCAACCGCAGCACTCATGGAAGCCAAGCCACAACACCGTAATAAAATTCTACTGATAGACTTCAGTGAACATAAATCACTTGTTCAATCGATCAAAAACTTGCCTCTTGTATGGAAAAACTTTGAAACCGTTGTCTTCAACGTGCCTAAAAGACTAACCACGGATGAACTTCTTTCATTTGGTCAATTAAAAGGTGTGTTTTATTCTGAAGATACGCTAGAGCAAATTGGAGAAGGGTTAAAAGGCATTGTTAACGGTCAAAACTGGCTGCCGCGTAATGTAACCAGTCAACTTTTACACTATTACCGCAATGTCATTAATACTCATACTGCACCAGCTACGGTAGACTTAACCATTCGTGAGCTACAAGTACTGCGTTGCCTACAAGCTGGCGCCTCGAACAGTCAGATGGCCGAGGAGTTATTCGTCAGTGAATTCACCATCAAATCGCACTTATATCAGATATTCAAAAAGCTATCCGTAAAGAACAGAGTACAGGCAATCGCCTGGGCAGACCAAAACTTAATGTCTTGATGCAATGTTAGCGGCTCTGATAACTGAAATGACGAGTCGCTCATCTTTTTTCCGCACCGAGTCTCACATTTTTTCCTACTTTATTCATGATTCATTGATACCTCTCGTGTTAAAGTTATGCGCAGATTCTTGATAAAAACGAGATAGGATATTCCCCCAATGATAAAAAAATGTCTGTTCCCTGCTGCAGGCTATGGCACACGCTTCCTACCGGCAACGAAATCTATGCCAAAAGAGATGATGCCAGTTGTGAACAAACCGCTTATTGAATACGGTGTCGAAGAAGCAATCCAAGCTGGTATGAACGGCATGTGTATTGTGACAGGTCGTGGCAAGCACTCGATCATGGACCACTTTGATAAGAACTACGAACTGGAACATCAGATTAGCGGTACCAACAAAGAAGAGCTGTTGGTAGATATCCGTGAAATCATTGAATCTGCAAACTTCACTTATATACGTCAACGCGAAATGAAAGGCTTGGGCCACGCGATTCTAACTGGACGAGAATTGGTAGGCGATGAGCCATTTGCTGTTGTTCTTGCTGATGACCTTTGTGTGAACGAGCAAGAGGGCGTACTGGCTCAGATGGTGGCACTATTTAAGCAGTTCCGCTGTTCTATCGTTGCAGTACAAGAAGTACCAGCCGAAGAAACACACAAATACGGCGTTATCTCTGGTGAAATGATCAAAGACGACATCTACCGCGTAGACGACATGGTAGAAAAACCAGAGAAAGGCACGGCGCCTAGTAACCTTGCTATCATTGGCCGCTACATCCTGACTCCCGATATTTTTGAACTGATTGAAAACACCGAACCTGGTAAAGGTGGTGAAATTCAAATCACTGACGCGCTGCTAAAACAAGCAAAAGCGGGCTGTGTATTGGCTTACAAATTCAAGGGCAAACGCTTTGACTGTGGTAGCGTTGAAGGTTACATCGAAGCAACTAACTATTGTTTTGAAAACCTGTATCTAAAAGATGAAAAAACCTCTGAGCTAGGTAAGCACGCAACACAAAAAGCAGTATAAAGCATCGTCGTAGTACGAAATTACTGTATCGAAAGCCCAGCACAACGCTGGGCTTTTTACTTTACTGTTTTTTTATCCAGTAATTTTCTTTGCACATTTCTCACACTATGTAATACTTGCCCCACTTGGTTATACATAGAGCAAAAACGATGGATAAAATAGAAGTTCGCGGTGCCCGAACCCATAACCTTAAAGACATTAATCTTACAATCCCTCGCGATAAACTGATTGTCATTACTGGACTAAGTGGCTCCGGTAAATCCTCTCTCGCTTTCGATACATTGTATGCAGAAGGCCAACGACGCTACGTAGAGTCTCTCTCTGCCTACGCTCGTCAGTTTTTGTCTCTGATGGAAAAACCCGATGTCGACCACATTGAAGGGTTATCACCCGCGATTTCTATTGAACAGAAATCTACTTCTCATAACCCGCGTTCAACCGTCGGTACAATTACCGAAGTCTACGACTACTTACGTCTATTGTATGCTCGTGTGGGCGAACCCCGCTGTCCAACGCACCATGCCCCTCTTGCTGCGCAAACCATCAGTCAAATGGTGGACAAAGTCCTAGAGATGCCGGAAGGCAGCAAAATGATGCTATTGGCGCCTATTGTCAAAGAACGTAAAGGTGAGCATGTTAAAACGCTTGAGAACTTAGCGGCTCAAGGCTTTATTCGTGCGCGTATTGATGGAGAAACTTGCGATCTTTCCGATCCTCCAACCCTTGAGCTACATAAAAAGCACACCATTGAAGTCGTGGTAGACCGCTTTAAAGTTCGTCCAGACTTACAACAGCGCTTGGCCGAATCTTTCGAGACCACGCTCGAATTATCAGGCGGAATTGCGGTTGTCGCGCCAATGGATGGCGACGGTGAAGAGATTATTTTCTCCGCCAACTTCGCTTGTCCACAATGTGGTTACAGCATGCAAGAGTTAGAGCCGCGACTTTTCTCATTCAACAATCCTGCTGGTGCATGTGGCACTTGTGATGGCTTGGGTGTTCAACAATACTTCGATCCAAGCCGAGTCATTCAAGATGATTCATTAAGCTTGGCACAAGGTGCGATTCGCGGTTGGGATCAAAAGAACTACTACTACTTCCAAATGCTCACCTCATTGGCCGATCATTATGGTTTTGACCTCCATGCCCCTTTTAATTCTCTGCCAAAGAAAACGCAAGATGTCATTCTAAAGGGCTCAGGTCGTACTGAGATTGAGTTTAAATACATCAACGATCGTGGCGATATTCGCGTTAAACGCCATCCATTCGAAGGTATTCTGAATACCCTAGAACGTCGCTATCGTGATACAGAATCCAACTCTGTCCGTGAAGAGCTTGCAAAATACATCTCCACTAAATCTTGTTCAAGCTGTGGCGGTACTCGTCTACGCCTCGAAGCACGTAACGTGTTTATTGCTGATACGACACTACCTGAGATTGTTGAACTCAGCATTGCTGATGCATTGGAGTTCTTCCATTCCTTGAAACTGGAAGGTCAACGAGCCCAAATCGCTGAAAAAGTGATGAAGGAAATCAACGACCGCCTGCAATTCTTAGTTAACGTCGGTTTGAACTACCTAAACTTATCACGCAGTGCTGAAACCTTATCAGGCGGTGAAGCTCAACGTATTCGTTTAGCAAGCCAAATTGGTGCAGGTCTTGTTGGTGTCATGTACGTCTTAGATGAACCGTCGATTGGCCTCCACCAGCGTGATAATGAACGCTTATTAAAAACGCTCACTCATTTGCGCGATTTAGGTAATACCGTACTTGTGGTAGAACACGATGAAGATGCGATTCGCTGTGCAGATCATGTCATAGATATTGGTCCTGGTGCTGGCGTACATGGTGGTAATGTTGTTGCGGAAGGCACCATGGAAGAGATAATCGCAAATCCGAATTCTCTGACAGGTCAGTACTTAAGCGGTGTTAAAGAAATCGCAGTACCGAAAGATCGCACGCCGCGAGATCCGAAAAAAACGGTTGAGCTATTAGGCGCAACAGGTAATAACCTTAAAAACGTTAACCTTTCAATTCCTGTTGGGTTATTCAGCTGTATTACAGGGGTATCTGGCTCAGGTAAATCAACGCTGATTAATGATACTTTCTTTAAAATTGCGCATACCCAACTTAACGGAGCGACAACGGCTCAGCCTTCACCTTATAAATCGATTAAAGGTCTAGAGCACTTCGATAAAGTCATCGATATCGATCAAAGCCCAATTGGCCGTACACCTCGCTCTAACCCTGCAACCTATACGGGGATCTTTACACCAATCCGTGAACTGTTTGCAGGCACACAGGAGTCGCGTTCTCGCGGTTACAAGCCGGGCCGTTTTAGTTTTAACGTACGCGGTGGTCGTTGTGAGGCCTGTCAGGGTGACGGTGTTATCAAAGTAGAAATGCATTTCCTACCAGATGTTTATGTGCCATGTGATGTGTGTAACGGTAAACGCTACAACCGTGAAACGCTCGAAGTACGTTACAAAGGTAAAACTATTGATGAAGTGCTAGAAATGACGGTCGAAGATGCACGCACCTTCTTCGATCCAGTTCCTGCCATCGCTCGCAAACTACAAACACTGATGGATGTGGGTTTGTCGTACATACGATTGGGTCAAGCGGCAACAACACTCTCCGGTGGTGAAGCACAGCGTGTGAAACTGGCGCGAGAGCTATCCAAACGTGATACAGGAAAAACCTTGTACATTTTGGATGAACCAACAACCGGCTTGCACTTCCATGATATCCAGCAGTTGCTCACTGTACTGCACAGACTTCGCGACCACGGAAATACTGTCGTGGTGATCGAGCATAACCTGGACGTCATTAAGACTGCGGACTGGATTATCGATCTTGGTCCTGAAGGGGGTCAGGGTGGCGGCGAGATAATCGCTCAAGGCACTCCGGAAGATGTGTCGCAAATCGAGGGGTCGCACACAGCTCACTTCCTCAAGCCTATGTTGAAGTAGAAAAAACAGGTAAAGTATCGAGACCAGCAAGTGCTGGTCTTTTTTCATTCAAAACAACGCAATAACTATGGCTACTATACATGTAAGTGGAACAAAGCTTTCTCCCGAAAAAGTACAGGTTCCCCTCAATCGCAAGTTTCTCATTGCCTTGGCAACACTATTTGTGTTGGCAATGCACTTTTTCATGCCCAACCCCGGCGGTTCGGGGCTTTCGCTTTCGTTCAATGCGACAACTTGGATTGCTTTTAGCTTTGCATTAGGCATTGGGTGTTACCAACTTGCGAATAATCGAGTACTACGTTACTCAAAACTAACCATCGGCTTGTTCATTAGTACTCTTATCATGACGGTGCCCATTCTGTACCCAAATGCGAATAGCAGTTTGGCAGCCAATAAGCTCATTGGCCTGTGGTGTGGTGTCCTGTTCTTTATTGTCTTACAACAATTTCATTTCAGTAATAAACATCGCCAACGCCTATTATGGTTCATTGTCCTTGCGGTTGTTATCGAAGCCATTTTTGGTTTGACACAATATCTGTATCTCAAACCAGGCAATCCGTTTGGTTACGACACGGTGGCCAATCGTCCTTATGGTATTTTCCAACAGCCCAATGTAATGGCCAGCTTTCTTGCGACAGGGTTGGTGATTGCCAGCTATTTACTTGCACGTCAGCCCTACAAATACGATCGTAAGTTAAGCGATGTTTACCTTCTCTATGCCGTACCAGTTTTAACTTTACCACTAATTGTGGCGTTGGCTTCACGCACTGGTTGGTTAGCCTCGGTCATCGCCGTGTTGTTGGTCATTCCATACATGTACCGCTTTGCAACCAAAGGGCGCTTTATCCGCTGGGTTGTGTCACTTGTAAGTGGGCTCTTACTCTCAGTCGTTGTCATGCATCTTGCCTTTCCTGATGGAGGTGGGTTAGCCGCAGAAAAAGTAAATATGGAGTCTCCTCGAGCGTATACTTTTCCACAAACATTAGACATGGTGATTGAAAAGCCTTTTACTGGTTATGGATATGGCAAGTTTGAATCTGAGTACATGCTGTATACGGCTCGTCAACATGCCCTAAATGAGAATTACCCAGCTGGTTTGCCAGCCATGGATCATCCGCATAATGAGCTACTTTACTGGGGAGTAGAAGGTGGCTTGCTGCCAATACTCGGCATCTTCTTAGCGATGGCACTGGTACTGTATCGAATCTATCAAGCCAAACGCGGAACTCGTCTTGCGTTGCTGGCCTTGTTTATACCTATCGTATTGCACTCGCAACTGGAATACCCTTTCTACCACTCTCTCGTGCATTGGTTGATCTTCGTTATCCTACTGTACTGGGTCGATCAGCGCGTCTCTCGTTATCGACAAGTCGGCTTTAGTAATGTGACCAAAAGCTTGCTGCGTGTTTTTAGTTTGGTACTTCCCGTTGCGTTTACGTTTTACATGGTAAGCGCATTACATACGAACTATGTATTGACGAAGTTTGAGACCACTAGACCAACTAACCCTGATATTCTGAATCAAGTCAGTAACCCTGTGGTTTGGAAAGACAGGTTTGATTGGGATGTCTATAGCACGTTTTTAAACCTTGGGCTGTACCAACAAGACGCAACCTTGATTCAGCCTTATATCGATTGGTCGCTAAAAATCATCAAAGATAAGCCTCGCCCTGCATTTTATAATAATTTGATTTTGGCCTACCAAGGCTTAGATGACTCAAGTAAAGCGGAGCAAATTAGAGCTGAAGCGCAGTTTTTGTTCCCGAAGATTGATTTCAGTGACGTCAATTACCAACCACCTTCTCAAGCAATCTCTGCCTCACCAGCCCCCACTTCAGGTGCAGAGTAATAAGTACAAAAAAGCGAAGGGATGACCTTCGCTTTTCTTTATCTCATTGCTGTATGATTTTATTCAGTGAGTGACTCTTCTAACGCTTTTAAGCACAGCGCAACGTTTTCAGATCGAGCGCCGTAACCCATTAAGCCAATACGCCACGCTTTACCAGCTAATGCCCCAAGGCCTGCACCAATTTCTAGGTTATAGGTTTCTAGCAAGTGAGCACGAACTTTTGCTTCATCAATTCCTTCAGGCACGTAAATCGCATTTAATTGTGGCAACCGATGGGCTTCGTCCACAACAAATTCAAATCCTAACTTTTGTAAGCCATTTTTGAGTTTTTCATGCATCAGTTGGTGACGAGCCCAAGCGTTTTCTAATCCTTCATTTTTCAGTATCAATAAAGCTTCATGAAGCGCATACAAGCTATTAACTGGCGCCGTATGATGGTAACTACGCTTGCCTTCTCCACTCCAATACCCCAAAACTAAACTCTGATCGAGGAACCAACTCTGTACTGGTGTTGTTCTTGCTTGAATCTTTTCAATCGCGGCAGGAGAAAACGTCACTGGTGAGAGTCCAGGTACACATGACAAACATTTTTGACTACCAGAGTAAACCGCATCCAGTTGCCATTCATCCACTTTTAACGGCACACCACCAAGTGACGTCACCGCATCAACAATAGATAATGCATTATGCTGTTTCGCCAGCTTACCCAATGCTTGAGCATCACTGACTGCACCAGTTGAGGTTTCCGCATGCACAAAAGCAAGAATTTTTGTATCTGGGTGCTGTTCGAGTGCTTGCTCGACTTTATCAATGGAAACAGGCGTCCCCCATTCATCATCGACGATAACAACTTCACCACCAGCACGGACGACATTTTCGCGCATGCGTTCACCAAATACACCATTACGGCAGACGATCACTTTATCGCCTTTCTCGATCAAGTTTACAAAGCAGGTTTCCATCCCTGCACTACCTGGCGCTGAAACCGCAATCGTGAACTCATTGTCAGTTTGAAAGGCATACTTCAATAGCTGCTTGAGCTCATCCATCATACCGATAAACAGAGGATCAAGGTGACCTACAGTAGGACGGCTTAGTGCTTGTAACACTTGAGGATAAATATCAGAAGGACCAGGTCCCATTAAAATACGGTGAGGTGGAATAAAGCTTTGGATCGACATGTCAGCTCCTTGATTATCTTTTATCCTGAGCATTCTAAAAGTTCTATTCAATAACATGGCTCAGGTGTAGGGTTCTTCACCCTAATAGATTTTTCCTCTATCAGCAATTAGCCGTAAGTATGGAGGTCAAACCAGTGTCACAAAATCGTTAATAAAAAACACCATAAAGGTTGAAATATTGATTGACATTAAGGTCTCAAAACCGTTCAATGTTTGAGCTTTATGTAGAAGAGGAGCGCTACCCAGGTAGATGATTTGTGGAACCGCAATTCCAACACCAATCATTGAGGGGGAGTAGTGCCGAGGTAAGTCAAAGTTGCAGGATTTGACTTGTCGGTTGAATTGGGCTGAATCCCATCAACTGTCATCAGCGCAGTCTGATGAAGGGCTTCTGAGGGTAAATTTTTCAAATAGCATTCTAAATACCTCTCTTTTTGCTCTGTTCCTTTTCTCACTAAACATTGGATGTACAATTTTTTAGGAAGTCGTGGGAGAACGCAGTGAGCGCATTTAACGTAGCTAAATTCGGTGGAACCAGTGTTGCCAACTTTGAGGCAATGAGTCGTTGCGCCACCATTATCGAAAACAATCCAACTACTCGCCTGGTCGTGAGCAGCGCTTGCTCTGGCGTCACCAACCTATTGGTAGAACTCGCCAACGGTGTTCAGGATCAAACGCACCGTACTGAGCTGCTACAAAATTTGGCCAACATTCATGACGCCATTTTAACTCAGCTCGAAGACAGCACGAAAACTGCTGCCGAGGTGTATGACATATTAGATACCGTAACCAGCCTGGCCGAGGCTGCATCTATCCAAGCTAGTGCGAAGTTAACCGATCATTTAGTCGCATGTGGTGAACTCATGTCGACGCACATTCTAACTCAGTTAATGTGTGAGCGAGGCATTCAAGCTGTGCGCTTTGATATCCGCGATGTGCTGCGTACTGATGACAACTTTGGTCGCGCGGAGCCAAACATTGAAGCAATTTCGACGCTTGCGCAAGATAAACTCGTACCACTTTGCCAACAATCCGTTGTTGTTACTCAAGGCTTCATAGGATCTGACGAAGCCGGTAATACAACAACACTAGGTCGAGGAGGCAGCGATTACAGCGCCGCCTTAATTGCTGAGAGCGTCAAAGCGGCAGGGTTAGAAATCTGGACTGATGTTCCGGGCATCTACACAACAGACCCGCGAATTGCGCCAAAAGCCTCACCAATTCCTGAGATCAGCTTTAGTGAAGCTTCAGAAATGGCTAACTTTGGCGCTAAAATCCTTCACCCTTCTACGCTAGTACCTGCATTGCGCCACGACATTCCGGTATTTGTAGGGTCATCGAAAGAGCCTGAAAAAGGGGGAACTTGGATTCGCCACCAAGTCGAAAGCTCACCGTTATTCCGTGCGCTAGCTTTGCGTTGTAACCAAACCATGGTAACGCTACGCAGCGCCAATATGTTCCACGCATACGGTTTCTTAGCAAAGGTCTTTGAGATCCTTGCAAAGCATAAGATCTCTGTCGATTTGATCACGACATCTGAAATCAGTGTATCGTTAACACTTGATCAAACTGATACATCTGGTGGCGCGCCGCAGCTGCCGCAAGCTGCACGAGAAGAGTTAGAAGAGTTATGTAAGGTAGAAGTTGAACATGACCTATGCCTCGTTGCTCTCATTGGTAACAACATGAGTGAGAGTAAAGGCTACGCGAAACAGGTTTTTGGCACGCTAGAAGATTTTAACCTACGCATGATTTGTTATGGCGCTAGCCCTCACAACTTATGCTTCTTGCTCCATGAATCGGTATCGAAACAAGCCATACAAAAACTCCACACGGAGTTGTTTGAGAAGTAAGTTCAACTCAATAAAACAAAGGGCTGCGTATCTGCAGCCCTTTGTTGTTTCAATAGTTGTTACATTTGGACGAGGTAAACATCAATTTAACCGTTAATGTTTGGCCCTAACCATTTTTCAGCCTCGATCCTATCCCACCCCTTACGATCGGCGTAACTCTCTAGCTGATCTTCTTGGATCTGTGCGATCGCAAAGTAACGTGAGTCAGGATGAGAGAAATACCAACCAGAGACTGACGCGCCCGGATACATTGCATAGCTGGAGGTTAGAGTCATGCCAATATTCTCTTCCACATTAAGTAGCTCCCAAAGCGGTCCTTTTTCAGTATGCTCAGGGCACGCTGGATAACCTGGTGCAGGGCGAATACCTTGGTATTTTTCACGAATGAGATCATCGTTAGATAAATCTTCATCCGCAGCATAACCCCAAATTTCTTTACGGACACGCTCATGCAAATACTCAGCAAACGCTTCGGCTAGGCGATCCGCCACCGCTTGAATCATAATTGCGTTGTAATCATCTCCCTGTGCTTTGTATTCATCAGCAAGCTCTCGTTCACCAATACCACCAGTGACAGCAAATGCCCCTATCCAATCATGCTTACCCGACTCTTTAGGTGCGATGTAGTCGGATAAACAATAGTTGAATCCTTTTGGTTTCTCGGTCTGTTGTCGCAAGTTACGTAATACTTTCACAACGTCGGTACGAGTTTCATCAGCATAAACTTCAATGTCGTCCCCCACGCTCGCAGCAGGGAATAAGCCACACATTCCACGCGCTTTTAACAGGCCTTCTCGCTCAACTCGATCAAGTATCTCGTTGGCATCTTCGAATAAACGTTTTGCTTCTTCACCAACTTCTTCATGTTGGAAAATTGTTGGATACTTACCCACAAGTGACCAAGTCATAAAGAATGGTGTCCAATCGATGTATTGACGTAATATAGCCACATCAAAATCATCGAAGATATGAATGCCAGGCTTAACAGGCACTGGAGGAGTATAAGCTTCCCAATCGATAGCAACTTTATTCGCTCGAGCAGCTTCTAATGTCACTGGTTTGGTTCTCGGTTTCTTTCGATTATGTTGATCACGTACTCGTTCGTAATCAGCTTCAAGTTTTTCAACAAATTCAGGGCGACGTTCATCAGACAGAAGAGAAGTACATACGCCCACTGCACGTGAGGCGTTGTTCACGTAAACCACTGGATGCTTGTAATTTTGCTCAATCTTAACTGCTGTATGGGCTTTTGACGTTGTTGCGCCACCGATGAGAAGAGGTAAGTTAAAGTCGAGACGCTCCATCTCTTTTGCAACATGCACCATTTCGTCTAATGAAGGCGTGATCAACCCTGATAAACCAATAATATCGACGTTTTCTTCTTGCGCTACTTTTAAGATCTTTTCGCAAGGAACCATGACACCAAGATCGATAATTTCATAATTATTGCACTGCAATACAACGCCAACGATATTTTTCCCGATATCATGTACATCACCTTTGACCGTCGCTAGCAAAATCTTACCGTTTGTTTGTCCCACCTGCTTTTCTGCATTGATGTAGGGCTCCAGATGCGCGACTGCTTGCTTCATCACTCGTGCAGATTTTACGACCTGAGGAAGGAACATTTTACCTTCACCAAACAAGTCTCCGACGACGTTCATCCCATCCATTAGTGGGCCTTCAATCACCTCTAATGGCTTTGAAGCGTTGACACGAGCCTCTTCGGTATCATCAACGATGAACTCAGTTATTCCTTTCACTAACGCGTGCTCTAAACGCTTTTCAACAGGCCAAGTTCTCCACTCAAGTGCAGAGGCATCCTCCTCTTTACCTACCCCTTTGCCTGCATATTCCGCCGCGATATCTAACAATCTCTCAGTGGCGTCATCACGACGGTTAAGAACGACATCTTCCACAGCCTCACGCAATTTTTCAGGCACGTTATCGTAGATTTCTAACTGACCCGCATTCACAATCCCCATATCCATACCATTTTTAAAACAGTGATAGAGGAACACCGCGTGAATCGCTTCACGTACATAGTTATTGCCACGGAAAGAGAATGAGACGTTAGAAACACCACCCGAGATCATCGCATGTGGTAAATCACGTTTGATATCGCCAACGGCTTCAATGAAATCCACCGCGTAGTTATTATGCTCCTCGATCCCCGTAGCAATGGCAAAAATGTTTGGGTCAAAAATGATGTCTTCTGGTGGAAAGCCCACTTCATCAACAAGAATTCGGTAAGCGTTGGTACAAATTTCTACTTTGCGCTCACGTGTATCTGCTTGCCCAATCTCATCAAACGCCATCACAATCACAGCCGCACCGTAACGGCGGATCAACTTAGCTTGTTCAACGAATTTCTCTTTGCCTTCTTTGAGAGAGATCGAGTTAACAATGCCTTTTCCTTGGATGCACTTAAGACCGGCTTCAATAACCTCCCACTTGGAAGAGTCAACCATGATTGGTACTTTGGATATTTCAGGTTCTGACGCACAAAGGTTTAAAAATCGAACCATACAAGCTTGTGCATCCAACATGCCTTCATCCATGTTGATATCGATAATTTGAGCGCCATTTTCAACTTGTTGACGAGCCACATCGAGCGCTTCGTCGTACAGTTCTTCTTTAATCAAGCGCTTAAAACGCGCAGAACCAGTTACATTCGTACGCTCACCGACATTGATGAATAAAGAGTCTTTATCAATGGCGAGCGGCTCTAAGCCAGACAAGCGACAAGCAACGGGAAGTTCAGGTAATTGACGAGGGGCGATATTTTCAACCGCGAGTGCCATTTGGCGAATGTGCTCAGGAGTTGTACCACAACACCCACCAATCAAGTTTAAAAAGCCGCTTTGAGCCCACTCTTTAACATGCTTAGCCATATCTTCTGGCGACAAATCGTATTCGCCGAATGCATTCGGAAGCCCAGCATTTGGGTGAGCGGAAACAAAAGATTCTGATATACGCGAGAGCTCTTCAACATAAGGACGCAGTTCATCCGGGCCAAGTGCACAGTTCAAACCAAACGAAATCGGTTTAACATGACGTAATGAGTTGTAAAACGCTTCTGTGGTTTGACCGGATAATGTTCTACCGGAAGCATCAGTAATAGTCCCCGAGATCATCACAGGTAACTCAATACCCATATCTTCAAACACACTTTCAACAGCAAATGAACAAGCCTTAGCGTTAAGAGTATCGAAGATGGTCTCGATAAGAATAAGATCAGAACCACCTTTAATCAGCGCTCGAGTCGATTCAGAGTAAGCCTCAACTAACTCGTCGAAAGAAACATTTCGATATCCAGGGTCGTTTACATCAGGAGAGATAGAACAAGTGCGGTTCGTCGGCCCTAAAACCCCTGCGACATAACGCGGTTTATCGGGTGTTTTTGCGGTCCATTCGTCTGCAACTTCACGTGCAAGCTTGGCAGCTGCAAAGTTAATTTCTTCACTTAGGCTTTCCATCTCGTAGTCAGCCATCGCAATGGTTGTTGCGTTAAAAGTGTTGGTCTCAAGAATATCTGCACCCGCTTCTAAATATGCAGCGTGAATTTCCTTGATAAGTTGAGGCTGACTTAGAACCAACAGGTCGTT
Organism: Vibrio sp. OPT46; assembly: GCF_015163535.1. Lineage (NCBI taxonomy): Bacteria > Pseudomonadati > Pseudomonadota > Gammaproteobacteria > Vibrionales > Vibrionaceae > Vibrio > Vibrio sp. OPT46. The sequence continues at coordinate 88,497 of NZ_JADDYG010000074.1, forward strand.
GTTACCTTTTAGATCACAATGCCAATCCGCAAAGCGCGTTCCTCGATAGTCTTGCTCTTCAAGTTTGTATCCCTGAATCATGGTTCCCATACCACCATCAATTAAAAGAATACGTTGCTTCAATTGAGCTTCAATCTGTTGTATTACGTTACTTCCCACAGTACAGCCTCATTCCTTTAGTTATCTTTCCATCCTATCACACAAACTTCAGGAGTCTAGACGTCTAAACGTAGAATTAATG
>NZ_JADDYG010000074.1:88747-89480 GCF_015163535.1 Vibrio sp. OPT46
CCCTTGAATCATGGTTCCCATACCACCATCAATCAAAAGAATACGTTGCTTCAATTGAGCTTCAATCTGTTGTCTTACGTTACTTCCCACAGTACAGCCTCATTCCTTTAGTTATCTTTCCATCCTATCACACAAACTTCAGGAGTCTAGACGTCTAAACGTAGAATTAATGATTATTTTATATCCTTCTTAACTTGCAAAATAATCACGAAAAAATGTTTGCTATTTAAGCAGCATCAGCCGAGAATTCCATTCATAAAATGTTACAAATAGAGAGCTCTATGTCGGTCTATCATACTTTATGTTTTCTATCCGCAGCTGCGATGCTAATTGCTTTTGTAAACAGCAAGATAGGAAAGATGCAAACCACCATTGCGATTACCGCAGGTTCAATGGTGCTTTCACTTCTAATCTTAATTGCGGGTCAAAACAACTGGTTCCATCTCACCGAAATTGCGACGGAGACGGTCACAAGGATTAACTTCGAAGATTTCTTGCTCAAAGGCATTCTTGGCTTCTTACTATTTGCTGGTGGACTAGGCATCAAACTCCCGAACCTTAAAGATCAAAAGTGGGAGATCACTGTTTTAGCCCTTGGAGCTACACTGTTTTCTACGTTCTTTATTGGATTTACGCTGTATGGGTTTTGTCAGTTAATTGGCATCCAATTTGATTTGGTCTACTGCTTACTATTTGGTGCTCTAATATCGCCAACTGACCCAATCGCTGTATT
>NZ_JADDYG010000074.1:89490-89939 GCF_015163535.1 Vibrio sp. OPT46
GAAGTGGGAGATCACTGTTTTAGCCCTTGGAGCTACACTGTTTTCTACGTTCTTTATTGGATTTGCACTGTATGGGTTTTGTCAGTTAATTGGCATCCAATTTGATTTGGTCTACTGCTTACTATTTGGTGCTCTAATATCGCCAACTGACCCAATCGCTGTATTGGCTATTGTGAAAAAACTAGATGCTCCTAAACGTATCTCCACTCAGATTGAAGGAGAATCGCTCTTCAATGATGGCTTCGGTTTGGTTATCTTCGTCACTCTATTTACGATTGCATTTGGCACTGAGGCACCAACTGTAGGTAGTGTCACCTTACTCTTCATCCAAGAAGCTATCGGTGGTATCACATATGGTTTCGTCCTCGGTTTGCTATTCCACTACTTGATCAGTGCCACCGATGATCACTCAATGGAATTGTTACTTACCATTGGTGTCCCAACAGCAG
>NZ_JADDYG010000074.1:89949-91765 GCF_015163535.1 Vibrio sp. OPT46
GCTCTTCATCCAAGAAGCTATCGGTGGTATCATATATGGTTTCGTCCTCGGTTTGCTATTCCACTACTTGATCAGTGCCACCGATGATCACTCAATGGAATTGTTACTTACCATTGGTGTCCCAACAGCAGGTTACGCATTTGCTGAATACATCCATGTATCAGGCCCACTCGCGATGGTTGTATCCGGTATTATGATTGGCAACTGGACACGCTTTATTGGCTTTTCAAAAGAGAGTGAAGATCACCTTGACCATTTTTGGGAGCTTGTTGATGAGTTCTTGAATGGCGTGTTATTCCTACTGATCGGCATGTCGATGCTGCTATTTGAATTCCACAAAGAAGACTGGATTATGATGGCTATTTCAGTCCCTCTTGTACTAGCAGCTCGCTATTTAAGCGTATTTCTCTCGTACATTGGCTTTAAGCGTTACAGAAAATATAACCCGTGGTCAGTACGTATTTTGACGTGGGGCGGCTTACGCGGGGGCCTTGCATTGGCAATGGCACTTTCCATTCCATCTGGTATTTGGGTGATTCAAGATAAGTTAATCGATGTAAAAGAGATTATTCTTGTAATGACCTACTCCGTCGTTGTTTTCTCTATCCTCATTCAAGGCTCAACAATCACCCCAATGATTGAAAAAGCAAAAGCAGAAGAGAAGAAGATGGAAGAGAATAACCAAGCAATAACCACTCCGGAACATACGGAGCCAGTGGACTCTTAAAGACACGTTACTTAATAGATAAAAAGCAGCTACCTAGCTGCTTTTTTCATAACTAATTTTCAGACTCCCCTTCAAGGACGAATGCTCCTTATTCTTTGATATACCTTCAAATATACTAAGAATCGCTACGCTACACTTTCATAGATACTAACTATTGCCGATAGATAGTATTCATAAACGAGTCTTTTAATTTGCCCATTTTCATCTGTATCACTTCTCTTCCCTTGGCAATATAGGCTCCTCGCAAACATCAAAGTTAAACTTCCACAATACTTAGCAATGAGCGAGTTTGTGTTTTTATGAGAAAGAGACATTTAGGGTGATTGCGTTCAGAACCCAAACGGGTTAGAAACCTCACCGAGATAAAACTGAGCTAGCACCCAGGTAGCAAAGCCTTAACGGAAGTTTAAATCCCTTCCCTCTTGAACTCAGTGAGACTAAACTTGTATTCAAAGTCCTCCTGTTTTCAAATTAGAAACAAGCGACACCTCAAACAATTAAGCTCTGTCATATAACTAGATTTTCTAATATCGAATAAAAGGAGCTTTGGTTAGAGCTTGGTATCGGAATAAGGCTAAGACTAAGGCACAGAGTTACATGCTAGCTCGTTCACGACGATATTAAAACCATGTGAAGAGGGTAGCGTAACTCTAGATGCAAGGTTTCAATATGAAAGTGAGTTTCAGGTAAGTCGGGGGAACCAGAACGAAAAAAGCCTCAGTCTTTCGACTGAGGCTTAATATAAGTGGCGGAGTGGACGGGACTCGAACCCGCGACCCCCGGCGTGACAGGCCGGTATTCTAACCAACTGAACTACCACTCCGCAGTGGTATCACTCGCTTTAATAAGCAAGTGTCCAAAATTTAAAGCCTGGCGATGTTCTACTCTCACATGGGGAAGCCCCACACTACCATCGACGCTATTTCGTTTCACTTCTGAGTTCGGCATGGAAATCAGGTGGGTCCAAAACGCTATGGTCGCCAAGCAAATCCTTTAATCTGGAAAGCTGTTTTTTAATTCTCGTTCTTACACATTCAATGTTCTTTCATTGAGTCCATCAAAACCCCTTGGGTGTTGTATGGTTAAGCC
>NZ_JADDYG010000714.1:0-443 GCF_015163535.1 Vibrio sp. OPT46
TACGCAAAAGGCGGTCAAATGTGGTACTCGACGGATTACAACGTTGCGGGCTTCCAAGGCAACAAAGATGATGAAGGTGTATTCGCTGGTGCCGGTGTTGGTTTTAAAGTTACTGATAACTTCTTAGTTAACGCAGAATATATGTGGTACGACGTAGAACTCAATGCGGAGAATGTCGCAAACGGTGCAAACACGGAAACAGACTTTAACCAAGCATCACTAGGTGTAGAGTATCGCTTCTAATATAGTTAGCCGTGCTGAACTCAATAAAAGTGCGAAGCAAAATAGCTTCGCACTTTTATTATTTATGATTCAAATAATTTAAGACCGATGAAGCGTATATATAAAACGATGGCTAATTTATTTTGTTGTTACTCCAGGGTATATAATACGTTACTAGCATGACTGTCTAGCCTTTTACTAACCTTGAAAAACAAAGATTT
>NZ_JADDYG010000715.1:0-335 GCF_015163535.1 Vibrio sp. OPT46
AACTTCGCGATGTCAGTACCGTCTTGAGGATATTGTGCAATACCTACGCTTGCCGTAACGGGAAATGAATTACTCCAAGATGAACTGAGATTACTAATCGGTTTTAGTAACTCTGATGCAAGCAAATCAGGCAAGCGTTTTACTTCTTGATTTGAGCTCAGCAAAATTGCAAATTCGTCACCAGATAACCTGGCGGCAAAGCAGGGGCTGTTGTAATCGTGCGAGAACTTTTGACAAGCATTCTTGATGTGTGATGAGAACACTTTTAATAAGTTATCTCCCAATTCATGCCCGTATTTATCATTCACGTATTTAAAGTTATCAAGATCGACGTA
>NZ_JADDYG010000716.1:0-448 GCF_015163535.1 Vibrio sp. OPT46
TTGATGGCGGCGATGGATACGAAAACCAGTTTGAAGTTCCTAGTGTCACGATTCAAGGTGACGCACTCAAGATAAGCGATGAGTGGCTTGTTACTATCACCATTACCGACAGCCTCAATAATTCCATTACTGTTACAACGACCGTAGAGAATGAGGCTTATACCCTATCAGACGTTGATCTGTCTTCTCTTGCTGAAGGGCCGCTTACGGTGACTTCTGTGGTTTCTGACATTTATGGCAATAACCTGAACGCCGTCGATACGACCATTAAAGATACGCTTGCAACGGTGAACGTCAATTTTGATGGTGGAGGGGATGAGTATTTAAATCAGTACGAAATCGCGACTACTCGCCTCGAAGGGACGATTGAAAACATTGAAGATGGCCAGCGTATCCAAGTTACGGTAACCGACTCGTTAGGAGCGGTCATAAACTTAGAAACGGTGGT
>NZ_JADDYG010000717.1:0-293 GCF_015163535.1 Vibrio sp. OPT46
ATACACGGAAACCGCCTATGTCACATTGGCGGTTTCTTTTTGTTTTTGGAGTACCATGTAGGAATAAACTGACGCATAATGGGCTGGTGTTCTGTTTACAGGTCCTGAGTATGAAAAGCGCGAAATGTCTCTACGTCATCGAGACAAAGGAAGCGACTCAATGTACTTTATTTGCATCCACTCAGACCAAGAACCAATTTACTATTGAAACAGGCACTAAGAGGAAGGTAGATTACAAGAGTATAGGATGACTCGGCTAGGTAATGAATAGAGCTGAATTAGGCTCATAAAAA
>NZ_JADDYG010000718.1:0-486 GCF_015163535.1 Vibrio sp. OPT46
GCCTAATTATTTTGTGAACCATTAGTAAGCGAATTACCTATTTACCTTTCGTGAAGTGACTCTCATTTATTCGTCGTCAAAACTCGTCAATATTTTTAGAAATGACGATTTTGTCGAATACCCCACTGGAGAAATTGCACTTAACCTCACGCTATTTTGCGTATAAAGTTTAAAGGTATCTTATCTGAGGACCATTCTATGTTTCGTCTCTTGACGCTCATATCATCTCTACTTGTTACTTTGACTCCTTTTTCATCTTATGCAGAGCCACAGCATTGGTTAGCAAAAAAAGGGGAAACCGAACTTATGATTATTGGCTCGGTACATGTGGGGGATAAAACGATGTACCCACTCCCTAGAACGGTCATCCAGCATTTAAGCCAAAGCACAGGGTTGATTATTGAAGCAGACGTCAGGAATTCTGAAGGCTTGGTTTACCCACAAACAACCATTCTTTCTAAAGATGTTTTAGACAGAGCTCAACGT
>NZ_JADDYG010000719.1:0-280 GCF_015163535.1 Vibrio sp. OPT46
GTGTGAGGCTCAAATCACCTGAAGACTTAAGTAATTCATCTGCTGAAAGAATTAAATTCGATTTATTTACAGACCAATGAATATTTTTTTCATATTCAATTAGAGGAATTTGATTGAGAACCGACTGTGGATCTCTTACAGTAAGAGTGTAGTTATCTGATTTTGAGTTTGTTTCTAATTGAACGGTTATTGACGCCCCATTCTCCACTAGTGATTGAGTTGGATCTGTTACAGTAAGTACAAGTGACTTATCGCCACTACTGCTATTGGTGCCACCACC
>NZ_JADDYG010000720.1:0-1496 GCF_015163535.1 Vibrio sp. OPT46
ATGACAAATGTAGCTTTACCAACCTCTATGGATAAGAAAACCTACGCGGTTAACTTCAAAGGACTGATTGCTCACTTACTGGACATTCTATTTGTAGACAATACTGCGCCACGCAGTTACTACGCAGAAGACTTGTCAGCACATATTCAAAAAGACATCGGTATGTACCGTTAATATTGAAATAGTGTAAGAAATACCGGCCTATGAGCCGGTATTTTTTTATTTGTATAACATGCCTACTCAACCTACGCCTTAGAAAAGAAACACTCTAGAGGAGGTAGACATGATAGTAGATTAAGTGTTGTATAGAAAAACGGAGCACCATTGGTGCCCCGTTTTGACTTGACTGAAGTGAGATATTACTTCTTGCGGCAGTATTCTGCGATCACGTACATCGACTGACCACCATTTGCCTTACCCGAAACTAGCTTTGGATCATCGCCAAGGCTAATACCACGAATCACTGTACCTTGTTTGATTACTTGGTTAGTGCCTTTTACTGGTAGGTCTTTAATTACTGTTACATCGTCACCTTTCTTAAGTTCAGTGCCGTTACAGTCAACAGTTTTATCGTCAGCAGACATCCCTTTCATTGCCCAGTTCATTTGCTCTTCTTCCATGTACATCATGTCAAGAGCATCTTGAGCCCAGCTTTCTGTGTTTAGGCGAGTGAGTTGGCGCCATGCAGTCACTTGTACAGCAGGAACCTGGCTCCACATGCTTTCGTTTAGACAACGCCAGTGGTTAATGTCTTTTGGCTCATCGATCTCACCCAGACACTTATCACAAACCATGATGGCAGTATCAACCGTCACATTACCGTGAGGTGGGACAGCGTATGCAGTTAGTTGAGATTCAGAAGAACACAGTTCACATTTTGACTCGCAGCGCGCAAGCAGAGTAGCTTCAATAGACATAAGGACTCACCTTAGTAATGTTATTTTGTGGCGGTATTATCCACTTTATCCTGAGAAATAAAAGGGTGTTAGCGAATTAAAGACTAGATTTTACAATACTCCAACCTGATTAAGGTGAAGATGTAAAATATTCGCTAAATAAATAATACGGAAGTATAAAAGACACTATTAATTGTTTTGGCTTATGAATTGGTTGTGTCAATTTCTACAACGATTACAAGCCTAAAAGAGGTAAATGTAGAGAGAGGGTGGCTAGAACATAGCCCTCTAATTTACAGAGGGCCTGTCGTTAACGTTCGACAATCTGGACAATTTGCTCTTTTGAAATACTCATTTCTTTACCATCCATGTCTTCATATTCGTACATACCCGTTTCCTCGTTCAGGTCTGGTTTACCGTAAGAGGTAATAATTTTCCCTTCATTTGTCGACATCAGATATTGGCTACTTCCGCATGCAGCAAGAAGTAATACAGTGGCAATAACAGTCAATACGCGCATAGAGTTTTCCTTTTAAACAAGTGAGTTAGGCAAAGACATCGATTTAACTATAGCAGAGGAAATATGAGTGGGTTTGAATA
>NZ_JADDYG010000721.1:0-700 GCF_015163535.1 Vibrio sp. OPT46
CGGCAATGCCATAGCTGACCTGAGTTGAATCGACAGGTAAACCATAGTAGTTGTCGTAAACTGAATTTTCTGGTCCCCAAACAGGATCATAAATATTCGAGTTCCAAGGGGCTGGATTATTATTACCTGTTGGAGAATCATTTTTATCTTCTCTAAAGTAAGTACTATTCAGTACAAGGTGGTGTTCTACTGGGCCAATGTCAAAGTTGCTACGAACACCTATCTCACCTGAAGTTCGTTTGTTCTCAAGCTTAACTGATCCGAGAGATACCTCTAGGTTACCCTCGTTATCGATGATTTTGATTCGTTGCGGTACATTTGAATGAAAATCTGTACGGCTACCACCCAATGCGCTGTATACAGTTACAGAGTCACTAACGTTTAGCTCCCCGCGAATCATCATCCCTTTATCTTCGCTATCATTGTAGGCCCAACTTGGCGTCAATAATGTGTCAGATGGAGGAGGTGATGGGATTTTGAGACCAGAAGCGATGCTTAACCCACGGTTTGCACCTTCAACTCGCTCTGTACTGTAGTAAAAATCTGCTTCAAGGAAAGCAATGTCATTACGCCAATCAAGGCTTAATGATGCAAGTTGAGTTTTTTTGCTTTGGTTGTTTATCGCGGTGTCTCCATCTTTAAATGCACCGTTGAAACGAATACCAAATTCTTCATTTGTACCAAAGCGACGTCCAATATC
>NZ_JADDYG010000721.1:756-2206 GCF_015163535.1 Vibrio sp. OPT46
GATATGTCCTCCGAATTGAGTGTCCGATAAGTAGCTGCCGGTGAAAGATGTGATTGGTGTTTCTTGTGCTCTTTTTGTCACTAAGTTGATGGTGCCACCAACAGATCCATTCGGTGGCATACCGTTGAGCAAAGAAGCAGGACCTTTAAGTACATCAATACGTTGATACATTTCAGGAGAGGTTCGGTAATAAGGAGCGATACCATACAATCCATTAAACATAACGTCGCTAATGTCTGAGTTGAAACCTCTTACTTTGAAACTTTCTTTGTTTAAGCCGGTTTCACCGCTGGTGAAAACAGAGGGATCAGAAGCTGAGATTACATCTGAGATATCGCGTGCTTGTTGGTCTTGAATGTGTTTTTCTGTGTATCCAATCGTATTGAAAGGCGTTTCCATGAAGTTTTTGTCGCCAAGCATTCCCATATTACTCGCGTGAGAAACTTTGCCAGCGGCATAAACTCTGTTTGCTTCACCATAAACTGTCATTGATTCATCTACGACTTCTTCAGCTTGAGCGATACTAATTGGTACGACAAAAGTACTAAATTGAAGTGAAATAAAGAGGGCGATATGACACGGGCTTGGTTTGTTTTTCTGTGAAGAGTCCATCGCTATCTGATGATAGTCATGAGTCATTATAGATTCCTTTTCTTTGTTTGGGCTAGCTCACATCCGTTCTGACGTCGGTTGAGTGTTGAATTACTTAAGATCCAACTCATTGTTATTAGATTTAGCTTTGGTAACCTTTTAGGATGTCATCAATTATGATTTTCAGAGATGTGATGCTTGCTGAAGTGATGTACCAAGCATCGGCATCAACAAAAACGACGTTGTCGTTTTTCCATGCTTTGGTTTGACGGAGTAGCGGGTTTGCTAAGTGTTCCGCATCAATGACAGGCTTTCCTTCCATTACTGCTGTTCGATCAATGATGTAAAGAATGTCTGGATCAGCTTGGCTAATGAACTCGCTAGAAATTGGCTGACCATGCAAACCTGTCTCCACTTTTTCACTCGCTGCTTTTACCCCCAGAACATCGAAAACGAAGCCATAACGAGACTCAACGCCAAATGAGCTGAAAGCACCATTGTTATGCATGACAACCAAAGCTTTTTCTGAACGCTCTTTCGTAACAGCGCGCACTTCTGCGACTTTTGCATCGATTTCGGCAACTTTCTGTTGGGCTAGCTCTTGCTTTTCAAAGATCTCACCAAGCTCTACAAGGTGTTTCTTAATGGTATCGACGTGATGGTCACGACTATTACGGTAGCTGATGTCAAAATGTAAAGTCGGAGCGAGTTGAGAGAGTTCTTCATACTGATTAGCATGTAGCGGAGTCATCAATACGAGATCTGGTTTTAGGGCATAGATCTTTTCCATATTAGGCTGAACTATCGCACCAAGATCCGCTATCTCAGGTGTGTCTTTGTATTTCGCTAGAAAGTGAGG
>NZ_JADDYG010000075.1:0-507 GCF_015163535.1 Vibrio sp. OPT46
TTTTGAATCCGTCGTGTATACCAATTTCACCACACCGGCATCTTTGGGCTATTGCCCTTTGATGGTTGGCATTATACGTAAGCTTTTGACCTGCGCAAGCAGAAATACCTTAAATAACTATCGTTTGCTGATAATTTCGCCACAAAGTGTGACAAAGCTGTACTCATAAGAAACGTACGCTCCATTTTCTACTACTCTTCCAGATGAAAATGAGTATACGAAACTCTTTTTAAGTTCTATTCACTGTAATATCAGAAACATAACCATTCCCAATGCTCGACAACGCATTATGGAGCATCTCTGCGGCATCTTCTGCTTGCATGAAGTGACTCGTGTCCATCGTATTGCCGCTTGTTTTCCAGAATTCCGTATCCATTCCACCAGGATAAACCGCGATAATTTTCATAGGTTTTCCTTTTAGCTCCAAACGAACCGACTCAATTAATCCTTTGACGGCCCATTTCACTGCACAATACGTAGACTCTTGCGCTTTAGGTTGTTGCGCGG
>NZ_JADDYG010000722.1:0-1476 GCF_015163535.1 Vibrio sp. OPT46
CTCTAGATGAGGGCTTTGCTCAAAAAAATCAAGTGCTTACTGTGATTTTTCACATAACAAACTGTTTAAGAGTGATTCGCAACGCGTGGCATTTTTACTATGCGTTGGTTTAAGTGATTAAGGCGGTTTGCGGCTGCATCGGTATTGCGTTGCTCACACCTTAACAGGGCGTTAGCATTCAATTACAGGAGGTCAGTAACGATGGAAAAATGTCCCAAATGCTCTAAGTTCCGTAAAATTGATGCTCATTTATTTGAGTTGGCGAGCTTTTGCTCAGTGTTAGACAATGTAGCCGATTTTAAAGATGAAGAAGAAGATGCTTTGGTTAGTACTGTAACTATTGGGGAGTGGTTAAAGCTAGCTGCTCAATTGGATAATGTAGTTATCGATACTTGGAAATTCACCGATGGTGCAGAGTTTTTTTGTGAAACAGTTGCTGACGCATGTGATTCTGATACTAAACATTATTCAGCATATTCGACGGCTTTAACAAAGTTTATCTTCGTCTCAAATGCTCTTGAAGAAATGTATCGCTTTATTTCACCTCATTATTTATCTAGCGATAAGGTAAAAAATAGAAAGTTGCGTAAGCCATCTATGCAAGCAACTGCGTTGGTTGATATATATGAAGAAGATGATTTCCCACTTTACTTTAAGCATAAAGTAGAGAATTTTATTGAAGCATTTAACTGCTGTGATTACATCAAAGATAAACCTCTAGGCGGTATGAAAAATGTTAAGTTAGAAGATAATAGTTATGCTCTTCACCTTATCAGAAATATTCGAAACTACGTGGCACATGGCGTATTTCCAATATCCGAAAATCCAGAGTGGACATCTGACTATCTTGCTCACCAAGCACTATATGAAGTTTTGTTAAGTTCATGTCGATTAGCATGTCTTTATATCCAAGTTTTCCTTAATAAGTATAATACTGGAATGCAATCAGATGACTATAGGCTAACAATGCAAGGAGTTGGCTCAGAATTTGACTATTTCCGAGAAAATTGCACACCAGACTTGGCTTTGAAAGTGCACCTTTCTGATACCTTTAGCTTTTTAGACTAACTGAATGCTAACAAACAATTTAAGAGGGATTCCCCACGCTTGGCATTTTTGGTTTGGGTCAAGTTTAGTGTTTACGGCGTTCAATTTAGGTGTCGTGGTCGCGTGGCTCACCCCTTAATTGGGCGTTAGTACGGGTTTGACATCAAAGGTCATAAGTTTTGGTGTTTATCTATTTTGGCGCTCGTATTTACACCTTTCAGTTAGTGCCTTTCACGTTCTTTCCGGTGGCACTATATGCGGAGTGTTCGCTTTGATTTAACCGTTTACGGCTTCTAACTCTTAGCCTATTCCTTTGGCGCTTCTTCATTTTCGTGGTGGCTTTTGAGAGGACTTTGGTTACTTTTGGTGTGGCTGTTGAAGTACGAGGAAAGAATCCTTTTCTAATTTGAAGCAAGTGAAAGTAGGGCT
>NZ_JADDYG010000723.1:0-485 GCF_015163535.1 Vibrio sp. OPT46
CCAATAAGCGCGAACACCATCAAGTTTTTCGCTATACCAATATTCAGACACATCAATGCCATCCTGATAGCTTTGTGCAAGAGAAACTGGTGGTGCGAAAGACGTATCCGCTTGAGGCTGTGAAGACGCTGCCATAACAGCCAGCGCAATTAATGTCATTTTTAATGGCATAAGAAGACCTTGTACAAAAAATCGTCTTTATTGAAACGTAAGTCCTCTCGATGACCTATTTATTACTAGTTGTTCTTCGACTCATAACAATCAACATTAGTAATAATTTGCAAAGATAATCATAAACTTTAGACAGGTTTTGCATTTAGTCGTTACACGTTATTCACTTAAGGCGGATGGTTCGTCAATCGAGTTGGAATCTAATCATGACGAGATCCCCCGCTCTAATGACTTCTTTAGGTTCAACACCTCTTATAAGCAAACCATTTCTCTGTGCATTTTTGATTCTCAATTTGAGAATCAGTCCTTTCTCA
>NZ_JADDYG010000724.1:0-256 GCF_015163535.1 Vibrio sp. OPT46
CGACGATCTACTGTCTCTTGTTCACCAAAGGCAAGATTGTTTTCAGCAAGCACGTTCGTCTTACCTTCTTTCAATGCCGCAACGACTTGTGTTCCAAGTTCCATCGCTTCTTGCTCACCTTTAACACGAGATAGCTCTGCAACAACCTGATCTTTCACTTCTTCTAGTGGAAGAACTGTCTCGTCACGCGCATCTTCAACACGAACAACGATAATATGCTCAGGCGCAACTTCGATAGCTTCAGAGTTTAGGCCAT
>NZ_JADDYG010000725.1:0-2844 GCF_015163535.1 Vibrio sp. OPT46
CCCGCCATATCTGGTTGCTGATCTTGAGCAGAACCTTGCATGGTGTATTGATCATCGACTTCAACTTCAACTGTGCCACTCGCACCTTCTACTGCGCTGCCCAATTCGTCGTAACCTTGGAATTGGATTTCGCTCGTACCTTCGTAACCTTCTGGTAGGTCAACTGATACTGGTTGGTTGAGGTTGCCACTTAATGTGAAGCTACCATCGCCATTATCCAGTGCGTTGCTTACCGATGCACCATCAGGTAGACCGGACATTTCTGCATAATCCACCGATTCGTTACCACTGACCTCATCTGGAACCGAGATAGAAATGGTATCGCCTGGTGCTGCAGTCACATCAGCTGCGCTCTCCTCTTCACTGTCTGCACCGTTTGCTGCTTGCTCTTCAGGCTGTTGCGCTTCGCCAACTTGCTGCTCTGATGATGCTTGAGCAGTTTGAATTTGTGGCTCGTCACTTTGCGCTGAATCGTCCGCAACTTGGATGCTCAGATTCTGAGTCGATACTTCACCGTTGTCGTTGACCTGAACATCCATAGCCAAATTGCCATCGAAGTCATCGTTCGGCCAGTATGTCCACTCTTCATCACCTGATTTCGCGAAGAAACCAGCATCGTTTGCATCGGCTACATCCAACACTTCTGCTGAAGGGCTAATGCCAAGCTCATCAATCAACTGTGCTTCCGTTAGGGTTAGTGAACCATCATCAGCCAGTGCGTAGCCTTCGCTAGTTGTGGTTTCACCCTCACCTTGGATGTCGACATTAAAGAAGCTCTCAATGCGGTTTTCACCGTCAGTTGCAATAAAGCCAACTTGAACATCTCCGGTGTAGCCTTCTGCTGGTGTGAATTGGTAGTTACCTTGGTTATCGGTCTCTATCACACCTTGACCTTCCATTAGGCTCACTGACTCAATGCTCAAGGTGTCGCCTTCAGCATCGCTCAAGGTCGATAGCATGTCATCATTGGTGAACGACAAGGTGCCATCCGCTGCCATTTCTGTGGTAGAAATACTGTCGATTTCTGGAGAAGCATTCTCTTGCGGTGCGTCTTCTTTCACGACCACGCCTGTTTGCTCATCATGAAGCACACCGTCTTTATCAATCACGTAAGCGATATCCGCTTCACCAGTAAAGCCTGGTGCTGGATTGAATGTCCATGTGCCATCACCGTTATCGACTATCTCACCTTGGCTGCGATCAGCTAGGTGAACGAATTTCACTTCATCACCCGCGTCAGCGTCTACGTTTTCTGCCAATCCGATTAGGTCATCAGCGGTTAGGATAACGGGTTCACCCGCTAGGGTTTCGAAGTCACCTGAATCGATACCATCTTCGAACTCTTCTGGCTCGTCACCATAATCCACCGTTGTTGCGGTCACGGTTACGAAGAACTCGCCATTAAAGTCAGCCGGAGGCGTCATTTGCAGGTCTGAGATATCCCACTCGTTCAAGTCGATGTATTGACCCGGTTCCGTAATGGTAATGGTGTTCACACCATCCGTAACTTCGAAGCCAACAGGGAAACCAGTCATCACTAGGTTACTTAGCGTTTCTGAATCGTCGATTAGACCGACATTCAAGCCTAGGTGACCCGTTTCGTCCTCACCGAACACTAACGGACCATCATGGTCGGTTGTGATGACTGCGCCATCCGCAACAGGGCGAACAAACACTGGTACATCAAGTACCGTCTCAAACTCACCGTCACTTACCACAACTTGCAAGTCAGAAACCCCTGCAAAATCGCCAGTCGGTGTGAATGTCCAAGTACCGTCACCGTTGTCTGTTACCTCACCACCATCTTCACCTTCTGCGGTGATAATGCGTGATACGACTAGGTTTTCAGTATCGATATCGCCGAACAAGTTCATCAGGTCGCCAGCGTCGAAGGTGAATGCGCCATCCTCGTCGGTTGCCATAAAGGCATTACCCACATTGAATGGAGCATCGTTGACTGGAATGACATCCACATTCAACGAGCCTTCAACCACTTCTTCACCATCCGTCGCGGTGTAGCCCAGTTCCACCAAACCATTGAAGTCTTGAGTGGTCACCAAGTGGTACATACCATCTGGTTGTTGGGTTAATGTCGCGTTTGCAGGAGCACGAACCGTGATGCTTTCTACGCTGATTTCGTCACCATCAAGATCCGTAACTTGATCAGCGATGTAAGCTGGGTCAATCACCATGACCACATCTTCTTCGCCTTGCATCTGGATGGTTGGCGCTTCTGGTGCATCGTTAACCGCTTCGACGTTTAGATTGCCTTCAACCGGCGTAACTAAATCACCATCGCTGACGCCGAACGACATTGGCACATCACCATTGAAGTTCTCAGCCGGAGTGAATGACCAAGTACCATCACCGTTGTCTAGCAAGTCACCGTATTGCTCATCAATCACTAAGTCGACAGCAGACAGTTCGTCGTAGGTGTTATCGATGTCTGTCGCGTTAACAAGCAACATGTCCTGCGTGATAAGAATGGTGGTATCTTCGGTGCCAGCAATATTCACTGGCGTTGATTGCGGCGCATCGTTAATTGGGTTCACCGTTAGGTCGACGCCCACTTCCACGCTCGCACCATCGTTATCAATCAAGTCGAAGCTTAGGTCGATATCGCCATTGAAGTTCGCATCAGGCGTAATCGTGAAGCTACCATCTTGGTTCTCAACAACGGTTGCATTGGCTACCGCGGTTAAGTTCACCGCTTCTAGATTATCGCTGTCGACGTCACCCGCTTGAGCCAGTAACTGCTCTTGACTCAATGTGATTGAACCGTCTTCATCGACGCTGTAAGCCAAATCGCCAGATACCGGAGCATCGTTGACTGGCAATACATCA
>NZ_JADDYG010000725.1:2861-10002 GCF_015163535.1 Vibrio sp. OPT46
GTCGCCAGATACCGGAGCATCGTTGACTGGCAATACATCAATGTTCGCGTTGGTTGTCGCTGTTGCACCGTCTTCATCAGCGACGACTACGTCTAGGCTTACGCCACCGTTGAAGTTTTCATTTGGTGCGAAGCTGTAAGTGCCATCGTCATTCGCCGTTAGAATGCCGTCGTTACCACTGTAAGAGACGCTTTCTAGGCTCACGTCGCCTTCCACATCGCTTGATTGCGCTAGCAGTTGCTCTTCCGTGAAGATAATGACTTCGTCTTCATTGACAGAGTAACTTGTCGCACCTGCGATTGGTGGATCGTTCACCTCAAGAACGGTAATACCCGCAGTGGTTGAGTCTGTCGCACCCTCTTCATCGACAACTACAACGTCTAGGCTGACCTCGCCATTGAAGTTCTCGTTTGGAGAGAAGGTGTACGTACCATCACCATTGTCTTGGAACACGCCATCTGCGCCGCTGTAGCTGACACTATCAATCGCGACTTCGCCTTCGACGTCAGATGAGTTAGCCAATAACTGCTCGTTACTGATGGTGATCGAATTGTCTTCATGCACCGTGTAAGACGTGCTGCCTGCCACTGGTGGATCATTCTCTGGCGTCACACTCACATCGATATTCGCGGTCACGGTGTCCGTGCCATCGGAAACATCGAAGGTAAAGTTTACGTCGCCATTGAAGTTTTCGTTCGGTGCGAAGCTGTATGTGCCATCGCCATTGTCAGTAAGAACACCGTCCGCGCCAGTGTATGTGACACCTTCTACCGATAGGTCATCGCCATCGATATCGGTTGCACCATCCAACAGGTCTTGATCAGTAAAGGTCAACACGCCATCTTCACCAATGGTGAACGCTTGATCTTCTGGCTGTGGTAGGTCGTTAACTGGATTAACCGTTAGATCTGCCGTCGCGACCAAGGTGTCAGAACCATCACTGATATCAAACGTGATATCAATGTCGCCATTGAAGTTCGCGTCGGGCGTAATGGTAAAGCTACCATCGTCATTAGCCGTAACCGTCGCATCACCGTCAACCACTAGGTTGGAAGCGGTTAGTGCATCACCTTCTACATCCGTTGCTTGAGCGAGAAGCTGCTCTTGGCTTAGCGTGATTGAGTTGTCTTCGTCGACACTGTAAGCCAAGTCACCCGATACTGGGGCATCATTGATTGGCAGAACATCAATGTTTGCCGTCGTCGAAGCGGTCGCACCATCTTCGTCCACGACTACAACATCAAGGTTCACTTCACCATTGAAGTTTTGGTTTGGTGCAAAGCTGAACGTACCATCACCATTGTCGGTAAAGATACCTTCGCTGCCACTGTAGCTCACGCTATCTAGTGCTACCTCACCTTCAATATCGGAAGAGTTTGCCAACAACTGTTCTGCACTGATGGTAATGACTTCATCTTCATCAATGGTGTAACTGGTTGTGCCTGCGATTGGTGGATCGTTCACCTCAAGAACGGTAATGCCCGCTGTTGTTGTATCAACCGCGCCGTCCTCGTCAACCACGACAACATCTAGGCTAACATCGCCTGTAAAGTTTTCGTTTGGTGAGAAGGTGTAAGTACCATCGCCATTAATTTCGAGCACACCGTCGTTACCGCTATAGCTCACGCTGCTGATCGCAACATCACCCTCGATATCAGACGAATTAGCCAGTAGTTGCTCGTCACTGATGGTGATCGAGTTGTCTTCATGTACTGTGTAAGACGTGCTGCCCGCCACCGGAGGATCGTTCTCTGGCGTAACTGTTACATCGATATTTGCCGTCACTGTATCCGTGCCATCGGAAACATCGAAGGTAAAGTTTACGTCGCCATTGAAGTTTTCGTTTGGAGCGAAGCTATACGTACCATCGCCATTGTCAGTTAGGACACCGTCCGCGCCTGTATAAGTCACGCCTTCAACTGTTAGGTTGTCACCTTCTACATCCGTCGCGCCTGTTAACAAGTCTGCATCTGTGAAGGTAAGAAGACCGTCCTCACCCACAGTGAACACTTGATCTTGTGGCTCTGGTGCGTCATTCACTGGTGTTACTGTTAGATCGAGACCAGCCGCAACCACTTCTTCACCATCCGTGACATCGTAACTAAACTCGATATCACCGTAGAAGTTCTCGCTTGGAGTAATGGTGAAGCTGCCATCCTCGTTCATTTCAACCGTCGCATTTTCATCATTGGTGCTTAGGTTGATTGCACTTAAGTCATCGCCATCGATATCAACAGCGTGCTCCAGTAACTGTTCTTGAGTCAGCGTGATGCTGTTGTCTTCGGCGGTGACTGCCGTGATATCGCCCGTCACTTCTGGTGCGTCATTGGTCGGCGAGATATGAATCGTCACATCTTGCGTCGCTGTCGCTGTGGTTCCAGTATCAACATCTGTAGAGGTTGCATTCACGGTTAGCGTCACATCGCCGTTGAAGTCCGCAGAAGGGATAAACTCTAGTCCTTCTAGCTCGCCTGGTTGTAGTGACCAAGTGCCGTCGCCATTATCAACACCTGCTGATAGTGCGCTGCCTTCTGGCACATCTTCAATCAAGATAGCGAGGTTTTCTGAACCATCGGTATCGGTCAATGCGGCATCAATATCAAGCGGCACTGGTGTATCTTCGGTACCAATGATTTGGTAATCCGCGTCCGCTACCGTGATTTCGATGTTGTCGATGCCGAATGACTCGTCAGGAATACTTTGGTTTAGCGTAGAACCAAAGCCTAACTGAAGCTGACCGTCTTCCACCGGAACGGTTAAGTTCACTTGGTGTGCTTGGTCATTCCAACCACTGAAGCCTTCACGTTGAGAGGCTCCATGAATCACTTCACCCACTTCGTTACCGTCAGAGTCGTATAGCGTTGTCGTACCATCTTGAGTACGGAACGCTGAGTTCTCTAACGTCGTTAGCTGTTCACCGCCCACAAAGATTTGGAACGACTCGCCATCCCATGAATCGATTTCGTAGAAGCTAAACGAGATATTAACTTCGTTGACATCGCTTGGAATATCGTAGGTTTTGCTGACCGCTTCATCACCGCCAGTGCCACCAATACGACCCAGCATGTCGCCCGTTTCGAAGCCTTGTGAACTTTCAGTGCTCACGTTCCAACCGTTCGAGCCAGACTCGAAGTTGTCCGAAGCAATCACCAAGTCCGAAGCAATCGAAAGCTCTGGCATATCAACCACAGATTGAACATCAATGTTCGCTTCTGCTGGCACGGTTGCGGTGCCATCGTTGACATCAAACGTCACGTTCACGTTGCCATCGAAGTTTTCATTCGGCGCAAAGGTGTACGTGCCGTCACCGTTGTCGACTAAAGTACCGCTGTCAGAAGCAACGTTTTCAACCGTTAGGTTATCACCATCGATATCACCTGCATTTTGCAGCAGTTGCTCTTCGGTAAAGGTGAAGCTGGTGTCTTCTTGCGTGACGAACTGTGGCTGACCAACCGTTGGTAGGTCGTTTACTGGGTTCACAGTCAGATCGGCAGTGGCTTGAATGGTGGCATCGCCGTCCGTAATGTTGAAGCTCAGATCAATGTCGCCATTGAAGTCTGCATCCGGGGTGATTGTGAAGCTGCCGTCATCGTTCGCAACAACGGTCGCATTGCCATCAACTGTCAGGTTGGATGCGGTTAGTTCATCGCCATCCACGTCGCCGGCTTGAGCAAGAAGTTGCTCTTGGCTGAGAGTGATAGAACCATCTTCATCAACGCTGTATGCCAAATCACCTGATACCGGAGCATCATTGACTGGAAGAACATCGATGTTTGCATTGGTTGCTACCGTCGCACCATCTTCATCGGTCACGACTACATCTAGGCTGACATCACCGTTGAAGTTTTCGTTTGGTGCGAAGCTGAATGTGCCATCGCCGTTATCGGTAAAGATACCGTCGGAGCCACTGTAGCTGACGCTATCAATCGCGACGTCACCTTCAACGTCAGAAGCATTCGCCAACAGCTGCTCAGAGCTAATGGTGATGACTTCGTCTTCGTTGACTGAGTAGCTAGTTGCACCGGCAATTGGCGGATCATTCACCTCAAGAACAGTAATGCCAGCGGTGGTTGAATCCGTCGCACCGTCTTCATCTACCACGACAACATCTAGGCTGACTTCACCATTGAAGTTATCGTTTGGCGAGAAGGTGTAAGTACCATCACCATTGTCTTGGAACACGCCATCTGCGCCACTGTAGCTCACGCTGTCGATTGCTACTTCGCCTTCTACGTCAGATGAGTTAGCCAATAGTTGTTCGTTACTGATGGTGATCGAATTATCTTCATGCACCGTGTAAGACGTGCTGCCTGCCACTGGTGGATCGTTCTCTGGCGTCACACTTACGTCGATATTTGCGGTCACGGTATCCGTGCCGTCAGAAACATCGAAGGTAAAGTTCACGTCGCCATTGAAGTTTTCGTTTGGCGCGAAGCTGTAAGTACCGTCACCGTTGTCGGTTAGGACACCATCTGCACCAGTGTAGCTCACACCTTCTACCGAAAGACTATCGCCATCGATATCCGTTGCACCATCAAGCAGATCTTCATCAGTGAACAACAAGACGCCATCTTCACCAATGGTGAACGCTTGATCTTCTGGCTGTGGTAGGTCGTTAACTGGATTAACCGTTAGGTCAGCTGTTGCAACAATAGTGTCGCTGCCGTCGTTGATATCGAACGTGATATCAATGTCACCATTGAAGTTCGCATCAGGCGTGATGGTGAAGCTGCCATCATCGTTTGCCGTGACCGTTGCATCACCGTCAACAACTAGGTTAGATGCGGTTAGCGCGTCGCCTTCTACATCCGATGCTTGGGCAAGAAGCTGCTCTTGGCTTAGCGTAATTGAATTGTCTTCATCGACACTGTAAGCCAAGTTGCCCGATACTGGCGCATCGTTGATTGGCAAGACATCGATGTTTGCGTTAGTTGCCGCAGTTGCACCGTCTTCATCAACAACCACAACATCTAGGCTCACATCGCCATCGAAGTTGGCGTTTGGTGCGAAGCTGAATGTACCGTCACCGTTATCGGTAAAGATACCGTCGGAGCCGCTGTAGCTCACGCTATCAATCGCAACTTCACCTTCAACGTCAGAAGCGTTCGCCAACAGCTGTTCAGAGCTAATGGTGATGACTTCGTCTTCGTTCACTGAGTAGCTGGTCGCGCCTGCGATTGGTGGATCGTTCACCTCAAGTACTGTAATACCCGCGGTAGTTGAATCCGTCGCACCGTCTTCATCGACCACGACAACGTCTAGGCTCACTTCGCCATTGAAGTTCTCGTTTGGCGAGAAGGTGTACGTACCGTCACCATTGTCTTGGAACACACCATCTGTGCCGCTGTAGCTAACGCTATCAACTGCGACATCTCCTTCGACGTCTGATGAATTCGCCAGTAACTGCTCGTCACTAATGGTGATCGAGTTGTCTTCATGCACTGTGTAAGACGTGCTGCCTGCCACCGGTGGATCGTTCTCTGGCGTGACTGTCACATCGATATTCGCGGTCACGGTGTCCGTGCCATCGGAAACATCGAAGGTGAAGTTCACGTCGCCATTGAAGTTTTCGTTTGGAGCGAAGCTGTATGTGCCGTCACCGTTGTCGGTTAGGACACCATCTGCGCCAGTGTAGCTCACACCTTCTACCGATAGGTCATCGCCATCGATGTCCGTTGCACCATCAAGCAGATCTTGGTCAGTGAAGGTCAACACACCATCTTCACCAATGGTGAACGCTTGATCTTCTGGCTGCGGCAAGTCATTAACTGGGTTAACCGTTAGGTCCGCCGTTGCAACAATAGTATCGCTGCCGTCGTTGATATCGAACGTGATATCAATGTCGCCATTAAAGTTCGCATCTGGCGTGATAGTGAAGCTACCATCGTCGTTTACCGTAACCGTTGCATCGCCATCAACCACTAGGTTAGACGCAGTCAGCGCATCACCTTCTACATCCGATGCTTGAGCAAGAAGCTGCTCTTGGCTCAGTGTGATTGAGTTGTCTTCGTCAACGCTGTACGCCAAGTTACCCGATACTGGTGCATCATTGATTGGTAAGACATCGACTGTGATGTAAGTATCGACCTCTGCACCATCTTCATCGCGAATGGTCACATCCAACTGTACTTGGCCATTGAAGTTTTCATTCGGTGCAAAGCTACAAGTACCATCACCGTTTACTGAGAAGATGCCATCTGGACCGTCGTAGCTGATGCCTACTAGCTCAACATCCCCTTCAACATCCGAAGCATTCAGTAGCACTTGCGATTCACTGAAGGTTAGAACTTGGTCTTCATCGATAGTGTATGCGGTAGGACCTGCGATTGGTGGGTCATTTACCTCAATCACAGTAATGCCTGCAGTGGTCGAGTCCGTTGCACCATCTTCATCGACAACGACAACATCTAGGCTCACCTCGCCGCTGAAATTTTCGTTTGGTGAGAAGGTGTACGTACCATCACCGTTGATTTCCAGCACGCCATCGTTACCGCTGTAGCTCACGCTATCAATCGCCACTTCGCCTTCTATATCAGACGAGTTAGCCAACAGCTGTTCGTTACTAATGGTAATCGAATTGTCTTCATGAACGGTGTAAGCCGTGCTGCCTGCAACTGGTGGATCGTTCTCCGGCGTCACGCTTACGTCGATATTCGCCGTCACGGTATCCGTGCCATCGGAAACATCGAAAGTGAAGTTCACGTCGCCATTAAAGTTCTCGTTTGGTGCGAAGCTATATGTGCCATCACCATTGTCAGTAAGAACACCGTCCGCGCCTGTGTAAGTGACGCCCTCAACAGATAAGTCATCCCCTTCAATATCGGTAGCGCCTGTTAGGAGATCCGCATCAGTAAAGGTCAGCACACCATCTTCACCAATGGTGAACGCTTGATCTTGTGGTTCAGGCGCATCGTTAACTGGTGACACCAATAACTCAAGGTTGGTTGAGACAACATCATCGCCATCAGACACATCGAACGTAAAGGTGATGTCACCATTAAAGTCCGCATCTGGCGTTAAGGTGTAAGTACCGTCACCATTGTCTGTGATGGTGATGTTTTCATCATCCGTTGCCAAGTTCAGTGCTGTCAGTTGGTCTCCATCCAAGTCACGCGCATTAGCGAGCAAATCTTCTTGCGTG
>NZ_JADDYG010000725.1:10092-12043 GCF_015163535.1 Vibrio sp. OPT46
CGTATGTTCAATGTGAGCACCCGTTGCATTGACGTAGATGGTTTGAGAAACGGTTTCAGAATCATTATTTGATAGCTCTGTCGCCGTTGCCGTTACATTGATTTCTAGCTGTTGGTTAAAGTCTTCTGGCAATTGAATCTGTAGCTCTTGTTCAATTGCTGTGGTTGGAAGCGTTACAGAACCATCTGGACCGACTGTTACTTCACCGCTGTAGATCTGGCTGTTCACTTCACCTACATCAATGGTGAAGTTGAAGTCACTATAATCGGCATCGCCGCCACCGTAGAGATCTTCAAAGCCGTAAACCAGTTCACCGTCTTCGTTCACAGTAGTTCGAGTATGTTCAATGCCATCTTGGTTGAGCTCTGAGCTTGTGCCGCCATGGAAGACTGCATCACCAAATTGGCTTTGAATCACGGTTTCAGAACCATCAGCACCCACAAACACGAGTTGTGGGTCGACCGTATCCATGTTCGCAGGAGAGCCATCTGCCGCACGGAACTCATACTGACCATCTTGCATGGACGCAAAGTCATTGAAGTTGTGACCGTTAGGAATCAAGAATAGGTTGAAGCTTTCCCCTTCCGAGATTTGGAAGCTGAACTGATCTTGTCCCGGTACGAGGTCACCGCCGCCGCCAACTTGAGAAGCGTTTTCGTACACCACTTCAACACCCGTGATGTTGCCATCTTCATCGACTTTGTAGTAACCCGCTGTGTTTTGGTAACCCGCGGTTTCACCTTCAAACGTAACCGTGATTTCAGTATCGTTGAAACTGGTGATACCGTTGTCTTGATCGTTAAGTACCCCTTCGTTGTCGTAGCTGATCACCGAACCTTCTGGAACACCATCAACGGTCACAGTCAGCGTTTCTGACAAGTCTTGGTCAACCAATGCTGCGGCGATGTTCACTTCAACAACACCGCCTGGCTCAACCAAGATTGCTTGATCATCCACGTTTCGACCGTCGCCATCAGTGATGACTAGGTCTGGCGCATCTGCCACGGCTTCGATATGGACATTAATGTCTTGCTCAACTTCATCCGTACCGTCAGAAACCGTAAAGCTGAATTGCAAGTCACCACTGAAGTGCTCTTCTGGTACGAAGCTAAATGTACCGTCACCGTTGTCCGTTACAGTACCTCCATCACCCGAGTAGTTAATGCTGGTAACGGTGAGGTCATCACCATCAATATCAATCGCACCACTTAGCAGATCTTCTTGCGTGAACAGGATGCTGCCATCCTCTTCAATGTGGTACATGCCAGGCGCAACAATTGGAATGTCATTAACTGGGTTCACCGTCAATGTCATTTCATTGGCAACACTCAATTCACCGTCGCTCACTTCATAAGTAAACTCGATGTCTCCATTGAAGTGCTGTGAAGGCGTAACGGTAAAGGTGCCGTCGCCGTTATCCACGATAGAGGCATTCGGATCATTGGTTTCTAGTGCCGTTGCGTATAGGTCATCACCATCTTGATCGCTGGCATTTTCAAGCAGCATTTCTTGTGTCACGAGAATAGAACCATCCTCGTCCACGCCTGCCACGATTGGTGCTGCTTCTGGTGCATCGTTGACGAACTCAACTTTCAAGTCGATGTTTGCCGCCACCACATCGGTGCCATCGCTCACATCAAACGTAAGGTCAACATTACCAAAGAAGCCCTGCTCTGGCGTTAACGTGTAAGTGCCATCGCCATTGTCTGTTACTTGAACCGTATCGCTTAAGCTCGTCACGTTCACAACAGATAAATCATCGCCTTCGATGTCCGTTGCTTGAGCCAGCAGCTCTGCTTCAGTAATCGTGATAGCTTCGCCGTCTTCTGTGGTGAAGGACAAATCAGGCACATCTGGTAGGTCGTTCACTGGGTTAACGGTGAGGTTTAGATCCGCGGCGACGGTTTCAATCGCGTCAGTTACGTCATAAGTAAACTCGATTTCACCAAAG
>NZ_JADDYG010000725.1:12097-15985 GCF_015163535.1 Vibrio sp. OPT46
AAGTTTTCACTCGGCGTAATCGTGAAGCTACCATCAGCGTTCTCAACGATGGTTGCATTAGGATCGTTGGTCGATAGGTTCACCGCTTCAAGGTTGTCACCATCCACGTCCGTCGCGTTCGCTAACAAGTCTTCTTGAGTGATGGTAATTGAGCCATCTTCATCGACGACCGCATCAACCGGGCCGCTGACCTCCGGACCTTCGTTGACGATCTCAACATCGATCTTCGCAGTGCTTGGTGCACTTGCTTGACCATCGCTGATGTCGAAGGTCAGGTTCACTTCACCATAGAAGTTCGAAGTTGGTTCGAAGGTAAAGGTGTTGTCGCCGTTGTCTGTCAACGTACCTTGTGACTGGTCAACAAGCAGCAGATTCTCGATATGCAGAATGTCGCCATCAACATCGGTCGCACCTGATAACAGGTCTTTTGCTTCGATGATGATCGTGCCGTTTTCTAGCATTTGAGTATGCAGCGGCGCACCAGGAACTGGCACATCGTTGACCGGAATAACGGTCAGATCTAGATGGGTATCGACCTCATCGGTGCCATCAAAGACTTTGTAATCGATGTCGACTTCACCATGGAAGTTTTCATTCGGCATAAAGGTGTAAGTGCCGTCGCCATTATCGACAAGCTCACCGTTATCACCGCTGTAAGAGATATCAGAGATAGACAGCGCATCGCCTTCCACATCACTTGCATTGGCAAGCAGATCGTCCGCGCTAAACGTAATGCCCACATCCTCATCAGTCGATAACACAATCGGACCAGAAACGATTGGCGCATCGTTTACTGCTTCGAAGTTGATGTTGATGATGTTGTCGTCAGTGAGTTCACCATCCGTAACTTGGTAACCCAGCTCAATCTCACCGTAGAAGTTCTCATCTGGTGTGACTGTCCATGTACCATCGCCGTTGTCGGTTAACGTAGCGTGCTCCGCGTTATCCCCCACCAGCTCTAGGCTTTGAATATCAAGTACATCACTATCGATATCACTCGCTTGTGCGAGAAGCTGCTCTTCTGTGATTACCACAGAGGCAAACTGCGTAGAACCTTCGGTATCGATGGTCACATTTGGCAGATCAGCCGTCAGTTCGATTTCACTGTCACCTTCTCGGATATTCAGTTCTACCGTTTCCGTGATTTCCGTGCCGTCCACGCCAATAGATGTGAACACCGCTTCATCATGACAAGTTTGCGAAACCGTCATGTTTTGAACCACGTATGTACCGTTACCTTGAATCGTACCTAACTCAAAGTAAGACACTGGCTCGTTCACCGTTAGGGTGTAATCCGTCTCATAGCTACCACGATCTTCTTTGTGGTAAGTCATCGAGTCGATCAAGTCACCATCGGAGTTGAAGGCGCGAATTTCGACTTCGGTAAAGTGGCGAGACTCTTCCATAAACCAGCCGCCTAGACCATCAAGGTGGAAGCTGATTTCGTTGATGTCTTGACCTTCAACAGTCACAGTCAGTTTTTCATCACCGCTCAAGCCTTGGCGGTCAGTATCACCAATACCGTGACCGATGTGTGTTTTACCATTCCACGCACCGAGTGGGTCATCATTACTTTGAACGGTAACTTTCAAATCACCATCAACAAACTCACGTGTGTAAGGGTCAACAGCAGTACCCCAATCATCAAGGCTGGCGTTGTCGTCAAAGGTACCAATTTGACTCGTATGCGTACCGTTTGCCAATGCATCATCATTTGGAATGAAGCGCACTTCCGTGTCTGCAGGAACCTCCTGCCCGACTTCTAGCTGTACCCATTCGTCATTTAGATTTGCTTCAATGATGCCGTTTTCAGGGGCTTGGTCGAGACGTAACGCAGGCTCTTCACGCAGAGAAACACCTACGGTTTGGTCTTCTTCTGCTTGAATAAAGATCTCGTCGCCCGCTTCTGGCGCATCGTTGACAGGATTAACGGTCAGATCCAGCGTGGTAAGAACATCATTTTCGCCATCGCTGATGTTATAAGTGAAGTCCAACTCACCGTTAAAGTTTTCCGTATGCGTAATGGTGAATGAACCATCGTCGTTGGCTACGATCGTCGCATCTGGGTCATTGGTTTGTAGATTGCTAGCAACAAGGTCATCACCTTCAATGTCTGTCGCATTCGCAAGCAACTGTTCTTGTGTGATGGTGATGGCATTATCTTCATCCACCTCAGCTTGAATGCCTGACGTTTCTGGTGCGTCGTTCACCGCGATAACATCGATGCCTGCGGTTGTTGTATCCGTTGCACCATCTTGGTCGATAACCGTAACGTCGAGAGAAATGTTACCGTCAAAGTTTTCATTTGGCGTGAAGGTATATGTGCCGTCGCCATTGTCCACGAAGCTACCGTCGTTACCAGAGTAGCTAACATTCGCCAAGGCTACGTCACCTTCCACATCAGAAGAGTTGGCTAACAACTGCTCGTCACTAATGGTGACTTGACCGTCTTCTTGAACCGTGTACGACGTTGAACCTGCAACCGGTGGATCGTTAACTGGTGTCACGCTGACATCAATGAATGCTGGTGTTGAACCTGTGCCGTCAGACACATCGAATGTGAACTGAACATCACCGTTGAAGTTTTCATTCGGCGCGAAGCTGTAAGTGCCATCGCCATTGTCGGTAAGCACACCATCCGCACCTGTGTAGAGTACGTTTTCGATAGACAGATCATCGCCGTCAATATCCGATGCGCCTTCCAATAGGTCTGCATCCGTGAACAGCAAGGTGCCATCTTCTTCTACCGTGAACTGTTGATCTTGCGCTTGTGGCAAGTCATTCACAGGATTAACTGTAATATCCAGACCAACTTGTACCGAGCCACCATCGTTATCAATGATATCGAAGGTCAGATCTAGGTCGCCGTTGTAGTTTTCATCCGGTGTGATGGTGTAACTGCCATCATCGTTGTATTGAATCGTCGCGTTGTCATCTGTCGATAGATTGATGGCTTCAAGGTTCTCGCTATCAATATCGCCCGCTTTGGCAAGCAGTTGCTCTTGGCTTAGCGTAATTGAGCTGTCTTCGTTGATGGTGTAAGCCAAATCGCCCGATACTGGTGGATCGTTGATTGGCAATACGTCGACATTGATGTGCGTATCAACGGTTGCCCCATTCTCATCTTGAATGGTCACATCCAACTGAACTTGACCATTGAAGTTCTCGTTTGGCGCAAAGCTACAAGTACCATCGCCATTGACGGTAAAGATACCATCCGAGCCTTCATAGCTGATGCCAACAAGCTCTACATCACCCTCGATATCAGATGCGTTGGCAAGAATTTGTGACTCACTGAATGTCAGTACTGAATCTTCATCAATCGTGTAAGACGTTGGACCGGCAACTGGAGGATCATTCACTTCAATGACCGTAATGCCTGCGGTCGTTTCGTCAATCGCACCTTGCTCATCCGCCACAATCACATCAAGGCTGATATCACCATTGAAGTTCTCATTCGGCATGAAGGTGTAAGTACCGTCACCGTTGTCTTGGAATACGCCATCGGTGCCTGAATAGGTCACGCTATCGATGGACACTGCGCCTTCCACATCCGAAGAGTTAGCCAGAAGCTGCTCGTCGGAAATGGTAATCGCATTATCTTCATCAACCGTGTAAGACGTAGAACCCGCAACCGGAGGATCGTTCACTGGAGTGACGCTCACGTCCACATTGGCTGGTACGGTCTCAGTGCCGTCAGAAACACCAAAGCTAAAGCTGACATCGCCGTTGAAGTTTTCATTTGGTGCAAAGGTGTAAGTACCATCACCGTGGTCAGTCAGCACACCATCGCTGCCTGTGTAGCTAATGCCATCAACCGTTAAGTTATCGCCATCGATGTCGGTCGCGCCAGCAAGCAAGTCTGCGTCAGTAAACTGAAGCGTGCCG
>NZ_JADDYG010000725.1:16054-16304 GCF_015163535.1 Vibrio sp. OPT46
TCTTCTTCAACACTAAACTGCTGGTCTTGAGGAACAGGAAGATCGTTAACCGGATTAACCGTTAGATCCGCCGTTGCTTGGATAGTGTCTGTGCCGTCCGTAATGTTGAATTGGATATCAATGTCACCATTAAAGTCCGCATCTGGCGTAATCGTGAAGCTGCCATCGTCGTTCGCTGTGACGGTTGCGTTTCCATCTACACTCAAATCGCTAGCAGTCAGACCATCTCCCTCAATATCAGACGCTTGAG
>NZ_JADDYG010000725.1:16482-20813 GCF_015163535.1 Vibrio sp. OPT46
ATTCTCGTTTGGCGCGAAGCTGCACGTGCCATCATCGTTAACGGTGAAAATGCCATCCGGACCATCGTAACTAATGCCAACAAGCTCTACATCGCCTTCCACATCAGAGGCATTCAACAGCACTTGCGACTCACTAAAGGTCAGAACTGAGTCTTCATCAATGGTGTAAGAAGTTGGTCCTGCGACTGGTGGATCGTTCACTTCCAGCACCGTAATGCCAGCAGTGGTGGCATCCGTTGCGCCTTCTTCATCAGCGACGACAACATCAAGCGTCACTTCACCATTAAAGTTTTCATTTGGAGAGAAGGTGTACGTACCGTCACCATTGATTTGCAACACACCATCGCTGCCAGAGTAGCTCACGCTATCTATCGAGACATCCCCTTCTAAATCCGAAGAGTTTGCCAACAGCTGCGCGTCAGAAATGGTAATAGAGTTGTCTTCGTGAACCGTGTAAGACGTTGAGCCTGCCACCGGAGGATCATTCACCGGCGTAACGCTCACATCTACATTCGCTGAAACTGTATCTGTGCCATCAGATACGTCGAAGCTGAAGTTTACATCGCCATTGAAGTTCTCATTTGGCGCAAAGCTATACGTGCCATCGCCATTGTCAGTTAGAACGCCGTCGGTGCCTTCATAGCTGATTCCCGTTACAGAAAGGTCATCGCCTTCAATGTCGGTCGCACCAGCAAGCAGATCCGCATCAGTAAATTGCAGCGTGCCGTCCTCTTCCACACTGAATTGTTGGTCTTGAGGAACAGGCAAATCGTTGATTGGGTTAACGGTTAGATCAGCGGTTGCTTGAACGGTATTCGTGCCATCTGAAATATCGAAGCTGATGTCGATGTCACCGTTGAAATCTGCGTCCGGTGTGATGGTGAAGCTGCCATCGTCGTTTTGAGTCACCGTCGCGTTGCCATCTACCGAAAGATTAGATGCCGTCAGTGCATCACCTTCCACATCGGAAGCTTGCGACAACAACTGCTCTTGGCTCAAACGAATCGAGCCATCTTCATCCACCGAGTAAGCAAGATTGCCAGATACTGGTGCGTCATCGACAGGCGTAACACTGACATCAATGTTGGCAGAAACCGTATCCGTGCCGTCGGACACATCAAAGCTGAAGTTTACATCGCCATTGAAGTTTTCATTTGGCGCAAAAGTGTAAGTCCCGTTACCGTTGTCGGTCAGGATGCCATCGCCACCATCGTAACTCACACCCTCAACTGTTAGGTTATCGCCTTCAATATCCGTTGCGCCAGCAAGCAGGTCAGCATCGGTGAAGATCAGAGTTCCGTCCTCTTCCACCTCAAAGGTTTTATCTTCAGGCACTGGTGCGTCATTGATTGGACGAACAGTTAAATCAATCGAACTAGAAATGGTTTCTTGACCATCACTGATATCAAACGTTAAGTCGAGTTCACCATTAAAATCAGCTTCAGGTGTGACGGTATAAGTGCCATCACCATTATCCACAACTGATGCATTAGCACCCACTTGCACGTTAAATGCGGCAAGATCATCGCCATCAACATCACTCGCGTACCCGAGAAGTTGTTCTTGAGTGAAGGTAATAGTGCCATCTTCATCCATGATGTATGCCAGATC
Organism: Vibrio sp. OPT46; assembly: GCF_015163535.1. Lineage (NCBI taxonomy): Bacteria > Pseudomonadati > Pseudomonadota > Gammaproteobacteria > Vibrionales > Vibrionaceae > Vibrio > Vibrio sp. OPT46. The sequence goes on from NZ_JADDYG010000725.1 coordinate 18,094, forward strand.
TTGCCCTACTTCTGGCGCGTCATTTTCACCTTCGACTTTAATTTGGAACGTCTCGCTCGTAGTTTCGGAGTCGAAATCGTCTTCTACTTGCGTCGTGGTTTCTTCGCTGGTGTCTTGTACATCCACCGCGAAGCTCTCTTCAGTGGTTTCTGAATCTAGCTCGTCACCACCTTGAGAACCTTCAGAGTCTGAAGAAGCACTTGGCGCAGATGAAGTTTGTACCGCTTGTCCTTGCGCTTCATTGCCTTCTGCGTCCGAACCACCTTCAGAGCCAGAGGCATCACCACCACCGACCGCTTGGGCACCCGCCCCAGAATCCGAACCACCGCTGCCCAGAGCCTCGTCACCTGATTCTCCGCTAGAAGCTACACTATCAACAACATTGGATTGTGCAGCGTCAGAGTCGCTGCTACTTTCAGTATCCTCTTCTTGAACTGCGCCACCCGAGCTCACTGCTTCTTCTTCCGTACCCGCGCCACTAGGATTTTCTTCCATCGCACGATTGGCTTCATCAACAGCATCTGCACTTTCAGCACCAGTCGCTACAGTCGAAGAGACGGTCGACTGCTGTTTTTCTTCTTTTGTCCCCGTATCCTTCGTTTCTGTTTGCTCTACCGCATCGTTAAGCTTTTCATTGTCTTTTTCTTGATTAGTGTCGCCTGCCATTACAGCCTCCGTTGCTTTTAGCTAACTGATCGTATTTAGAGGCAGTAAAGGACACCATTTTTAGAAACCAACTTTTTTATACAACTTTTTTCATACCTTTCGAGTTCCATAAAAACAAAAAAATTTGAAAACCCAGTATAAAGATCCTTACTTGTTGTCATTAAAGCAATTAGTGCGGTGGGATAATGATAAATATGACAAATCTGTTGCGCTCAGTCGACAACAGCCATAAAGGGCTGCAATTGCTATTAGGCGATTTTTACCAAGATTTCAGTGACGCAGGGATTGATATTGAGATGCTGCATAAACAAAACCGTTTTGAAGCACTCAGATGTTATTCAAAAAGACTAAAGACCATTCTCGTCTTGTTATGTGATGACGACTTACCACCAAAATTGGCAAAGCTTGAACACTTAAACAAACACCATTTCCCTGCTCCTAATGAATTGATTGAGGACGTTAAAACCGAGCTTAACAACGTAAACAAACAAATTAGCCAGCTGTTAAAAATCGAAAATTCAATCGATAGCCGCACAGGTAGTGAATCGTAGGGGTGGCTCATGAGTAATAAGCAAATAGAACATCACCTCAAAAAGGCGCTCGTTTCGAACAACGAAGCTTCGAAGGTAACAACAGACGATACAATCGTGCTAGCCAGTGCAATGACCAGCGTACACAAAACCTTGCTGGTTATCTTTTTGCTTTCCATGGTGGCTATCGCCGTGGCATCTCAGGCTCGTATCGACATTGTGGTGTCGGTGCGCGGTGAGCTATTGCTCGAATCTGACATCGAAAAAGTGCAACACCTTGAAGGCGGTATTCTAGAAGAAATGCTAGTGCGCAAAGGCGAAGTAGTTTACGAAGGTCAGCCTATTGCACGCCTTCGCTCTCTGGATAGAAACACTCAACTCGATACGGTAAACACAGAGATCATTCAGCTAGAGCTAGACAAGATTCGTTACGAAAGCCTGCGCGATATGGTGGAACCCGATTTTTCTGCCTACATCGAAAAGTACCCAGAATTAGTGCAAGTCAACATGAATACCTGGCAGCAAGAATTTTCTAAAAACCGTTCCAATGAAGAGTTGATCACTCACGATATCCAACATAAGAATTCGCTTATTGATTCAATGCTCAAGCGCCGTAAAAGCTCCGAGAACCAGCTCTCCTTGATACGCAAGCAGCTCAATATTAAGAACACCTTGTACAAAGAGGAAATGGCGTCTTACGTCGATGTTCTGAATATGCAGGTTCAAGAGTCAAACATGGTGCGTGAGATAGAAAACCTTGATGAGTCGGTCATGAATGAGCGCTTCCAACTCGACAAATTAGAGAAGCAGTACCGAGACTTGGTGGAGAATCGTAATGCCGAGTATCAAGCGCAAATCATTCAAGCAAACAAGGACTTAAAGTTGAAACGTATATTGCGTCCTCAACACTCAGATAAAGTGGATCGCCTCGTGGTTTACGCCCCTATTGACGGTGTAGTAGATAAAGTGCACTTCAACTTCCGCTCCGCTGTGATACCGCCAGGTGAAAGCATCGCGGACATTGCACCGATCAATAACGCCCTTCATGGAGAGGCGAAGATCCCGCGTAAAGACATGGGTTTTGTAGAAATCGGACAAGCGGTCAAAGTGAAGATGGATACCTACAACTTTGCCAAATACGGATTTTTGGAAGGTCGAATTGCATCGATCAGCCGTTCTTCTTATGAAGAAGAAGACGCTGAATTCTACCTCGCGGAAATCCAAATCAGTCAAAACTATCTAGAGCGCGGAGGCACACAATACAAGCTGTCCCCTTATATGGAGTTTACCGCAGACGTGAAAACAGGTTCACGCCGGGTTATCGAATACGCAGCGAAGCCGGTTATGTCGGCTATCGAAGACGCATTCGATGAGAGGTGATGGATGAGTAGCAAACCTTCTTACAATATTTCCGTTCCTGTTATGCGCCTAAGCATTGCTTTCAGCTTGATGCTGGCTGCCCTCGCCTTTTATTTGTATATCTCTTGGGAAAAAGTGGATTCAGTCGAGAAAGTGCAAAATGCG
>NZ_JADDYG010000725.1:20823-41399 GCF_015163535.1 Vibrio sp. OPT46
TAAGCATTGCTTTCAGCTTGATGCTGGCTGCCCTCGCCTTTTATTTGTATATCTCTTGGGACAAAGTGGATTCAGTCGAGAAAGTGCAAAACGCGCCTCTTTTGGTTCAAGCTCAACAGCTCAACCAAACTATCGAGTTTGATATTCAAACGCTTCAACGCTGTTTAAGCGCACGTTATTGCAGTACAACAGAGCTTGATTTTGAGGTTCTGAAAGACGAAATTGACCAATTTAAGTCGCTCGCGTCACTCAACAAAACCGAGTTTAGCTTGGTGGGCGCGACCGAATACACGCAGCTTGAACTGGCAATCAATCGGTTCTCAGACAGCCAAAAAACACGCGACGATGTGTTGGCACTGTACCTCTCGCTCACCAATAACTACCTACAAATGGACGACAACTACCGGACCATATTTAACAACCATGCGAGCGACCTAATGATGGAGAAAAACGAGTTCTTCATTTGGTTGTTTGTGGTCGTTGTCGTACTGGTTGGTATCGCAGTGCTATCGAACTTGGTGGCAATCCTTAAACTGAAAAAATCCAGCTCGAATGAGCGTGACATTGACCAAGAATTCGATGAGCTTTATCAAGAACTCAAACTACTGGATTTGCAAAGGTTGGAAGAGTTGCTGAATGAAGTGAGCATCAATCCTAAGCAGCGTCAGATCTACTCACACCTAAAACTGATTTTCAGCAACCTCGAAGAGCAAAAACGCAATAACGATCTCTACAAGCAGCTCTATGCTCTGATTGGTTACGAGATTCGTGGCATCACCAACACCATTAACGGCGGCGTGCAATATCTCGTTCAAGAGACCGATGAGAGCGGCGTGTTGATGGCGCAAGATATAACCTCGGCTGCCAATACCCTGTCTGAATTGGCAGAGAACTACAACCGACTCATTTCACAAGGGACCGAGAGCAAATCGAAAGAGTTTTCACTGCTGAATGTACTGTCTGAATTGATGATTCACATCAGTTCAAAAGTGCAGCGAAATGAAGGTGAGATAGACTGCTTTATCTCGGATAACCTACCAAATCGTGTTGAAGGACAGTCCACCAGCTTATTCTGGGTGTTGTTCCTACAGCTATCGAATGCCATCCAACTCAAAGCCGATAAGAAACTGTTTGTCACCATTGAATCGGGCGCGGCGTCAGACATTGAAAACACTCGCCTGACCATCAATCTAAACTTCTTAACCACACTGGATGTGCCGTTTGCCAAGCTCAATACTCTACACTGGAGCGACCATAAACAGCACACTGCAACCAAAGACGATTTGGCGAAAAGCGTACTGAAAGATTACGGCTATTACGAGAGCCATTGGTATCAATCGGGCAATCAGGAACGTTTTCAAATTCAGCTCGATTTGAAAGCCAAGAGCTTCCACACCGAGAAAACTCGCTTCGACAATAAGCGCCTATTACTGTGTGCCAACTCTCAGCTGCGCATTGATGTGATGAACAAAATGCTCGTCAACTTGGGCTTAGAGATTACGCCAATTCGCACACCGAACGAGCTCTTCTCTACTGCAAAAACCTTTGGCGAATACGACGCCATCATGCTGACCGACACGTTCGAGCCAAACAAGCTGCCCTCACTGAGCAAAACGGTGAAATCGCAACTGCGCAATCACCCGAATACTAAATTGCTGCTTTCAGTCACTAGCACTCAGCAAGCACAAGAGAGCCATACCTTTGTCGACAAGATTCTGAACTCTCCTGCGATTCCGTATGAGTTCATCCCCAATCTTTTAGCAATCATGGAAGCGGAAGCCTCAGAAGATCAGATGGAGAACAGCTCATTCCTGATTGTTGAGGATGACCGTGTTCAACAGATTCTACTCAAACGTATTTTGAGCAAGCAAGAATACGAAGCCGATACCGTTGGCGATGGCGCAGACGCCGTTCAGCACTTCATGAATCAGCGCTCGGATATCATTTTTATGGACTGCATCATGCCTGGCATGGGCGGTATTGAAGCAACCAAACGCATTCGACAATACGAACAAGAGAGCGGACAAAACCCTTGCACCATCATAGGCGCGACAGCATTGACCAGCAGTAATGAACACCAAGCTTGTATCGAAGCTGGAATGGATTACGTGATCAGCAAACCTTATAAAAACGACGAAATCATCAAGGTGATCAACAAGTATGTGGCGGTACAGAAACTTAACTAGCTGCGTATTGGCAGCGCTTACATTGAGCAATGCTCCTTCGGCAATGGCGACCACCTTGCTTGAGGCGGTCAAACTCGGCTTGGAAAACAATTTATCTCTGCGCGCTAGTGACAAAGGCGTGGAAGAAAACGAATACAACATCGACATTAGCCGTTCTAAGTTCCTGCCTTCTTTAAACGGTGCCGCTGATACAACATGGAATGAAAACGAGACCATATTAACGGGAACACCAGATAAACGTTCAAGCTACAACTCAAATAGCTACAGCGTGTCTTTATCGCAATCGGTGTTTAACCTTGGCGACATCTTCAAATACGGCACCGCTAAGCTGGATTTCAACATTGAGGAAATCAAACACGAGAACAAAATCCAGAGCACCATTTCTGAAATCGCGACGCAATATTTCGAGTACCTGAAAAACAACGCGCAAATCAAAGCCACCAAAGTAGAACTTAAATCGTCTGAAACACGTGAGCGCCAAATGCGTCGCAACGTGGAGCTTGGCAACACTGCGGCGAGCGAGTTGTATGAGGTAATTGCTCAGAAAGAAGGCATTGCCAACCGCTTAAGAACCTTAGAGAAAGATCGACGTGTGATTTTGAACGGTTTAGAGATTCAAGTTCAATATCCAGTCACCCCATCGCAGGACATCTACGAAAGCGTGCCCTTGGCGGAAATCAGCGAATCCGAACAACGCGCGATTCTTGAACAAGCTTTGAAGCTCAATAACGATTTATTGGTTGCGAAGAAAACCGTAGAACGCAGCCGAAGAGGGTTGAAAGAAAGCGGTTCAAACTTTGTGCCGACCGTGTCACTCTCTGCCAGTTACCGTTATGACGATGCGAACAACTATGACCGAACCGACCCCACCGCAACAGGGGACAGTAACTCCACCAGCGTCGGTTTGAACTTGAATGTGCCGATTTTCTCCGGCGGTTCGGATTACTACGGTTATCAAAAATCGTCGACTGCCATCGAGCGAACCGAGCTACTGTACCAAGATTCATTGTTCACGACGCGCAATAGCGTTAACACCTCGGTACTCAACATTAATGACTTCTCCCGCGCTATTAGCAGTTACGAGAATATCATCCGAGCTAACTACGCCTCCTACAAAGGCATTCAGCGCGCTTACCAGCTTGGTACGCGAACCATTACCGACTTACTGGCAGCAGAAAGTAAACTGTTTAGCGCGCTACGTGATTACGAGAGCGCGCGTTATGACTACATCATTGAATCGATCAATCTTGAGCAAATCAAAGGCATGCTGTCGGTGCAATCCATCGAAAGCATCATGCAGTTGATGAGCGATATCGAAGGCAGAAGCAATCAAGACTTAGTTCCAAAACACCTTCTCTCCAAACCATCGATTAAGAAAGGAGGTCGCAATGCAAACTGAGCATTTTTCCCAGAAGATTAACTTTGCTGACAAGTGTTATCTGACTTTCTCAACGGTCATCTCAACACTGTTTGGTTTAGTGTTGCCCTTTTCGATTCTGATTATCTTTGACCGTGTTTTACCTAACCAAGCTAAAGACACGCTGTTTCTTCTGTTTGCCATTATCTTGATCACCATCTTCCTCGACTATCACTTAAAGAATCAGGAAGAGAAGATTTCGTCGGTGATCATGAAGCAATTCGAAACCAACTTAACCAACAAAGTGTTTCAATCCATCTGTTTGGCTGAGATATCGAAGTTTCGTCGCCTAGAACCCGGTGAATACTTAGAGCGTATTGCCACCATTCCCGAGATTAAATCCTTCTTTGGCGGAGAATCTGTACGGGCATTGATCAACCTTGCCGTCAGCATACTGACCATTCTGATTATCGGTGTGATCAACATTTGGGCGGGAGTGACCATCTTGCTCGCCTCCATCATTTTGGCGGTGTTCGCACTGAGCCTATCTAAGCAGAAAATCAACAGCTTAGAAAACAAATCCGACATCGAAGGCTTAACTACTTCTAAAATCATCGAGATCATCTCTAGCCCACTCGATATCAAAGCGCGCAATATGGAATATCGCGTTGAGAGCCTCATGACACAAATGGTGGAAGAGCGTGAAGTCGAGAACATCAAATACGAGCAAATTGAATCGAACTTCAGCCTTATCTTGTCGCTCATACAACAGCTCTCCATTGCTTGTGTGGTGGTAGTTTTGGCAACGGCAGTTATCAACATGCAATCGAGCCAAGGCATCATGGCTGCCATCATCATGCTTACCAACCGCTACTTCGCGCCATACCAGCAAGTAATGCGCACGGTGAGTCGATGGGAGTTGAACAAGCTTCATATTCAACGTATCGCCGAGCTGCTTGAGCTTGCGGCATCTGTAGAACAACAAAATGATACGACAGAAGTCGAGCGCATCTCGGTGAAGTATTCGGAAAAGCAACGCATCGAGTTTGAACGTGGTCAGGCTTACTTGCTGACGGGGAAAAGCGGCGCAGGCAAAACCCATCTTGCCAATTGCATTACGCGGCAAAACACCGACAACAAACTGGACATTAAGATCAACGAGACACCACTCGATGACGTCAACTACAACGTCTGGCGTAATAGCGTGCTCATGGTCGACAAAACCAGTTCGTTCGTCGAAGGCACCATCATCGACAACTTGACTTGTTTCCGCCCAAGCTTAAATAACACGGCATTTGCGCTTTGCGAAACCATGAACATCAAAGCACAAATCGATGCCCTTCCCGCTGGTTTTTACACCGAGCTTAAAGGACATTTACGCAACCCATTCTCTCGCCAAGTCGCTTATGCCCTGTTGTTGGTGCGTGCCTTACTCGCGAACAAACGTGTGTTGATCTTCGACGACATCGACTGTGTTTATGATGACGACTTTGCTCGATTGGTTTTGACCAGTACTGCCTATCGCGCCAACGACAAAATACTCATCATCGTCAGCAATAAGATGGACAGGCTCAATCATCGCCTCAAACGCGTCAAACTTACCGGAGGTGACCAATGAGTATTTTGGTTGATTTTAATAATGTCCCTCAGCGCTTGTTGGACTTTGAGGCTCGCAGTTATGACGAGCGATACAATCAGTCACCTTTGATTCGTGGTTTAGCTTACACCCTCATTGCGCTTGAATGGGAAGGCACACCTTCTATCCTCAGTGACGCTTTTATCCCTAAACCAAAAGACAGCGACAGTTTTGTTGCCACGATTGAACGCCTTGGTTACCGTTGTGACGTCACCAAATTAAAAACGTTGGAACACATCGAGGGGCACCCTCATCCTTGTTTTATCGAGATCGAAAACCTCACTGCGATTTTCTTGGGCACCAAAGACGGCAAACTGATCCTGTTTGATTACACCAATAACAACACCATTGAATACCCGCTCTGCAAGAAGCCATGTTTGTTGGTCTCGATCAGCGAATACTCGCGCTTGTTCCGAGAGCCGCCACCTGAATCTCAAGACCGCAGTAACTGGATTAAATACGCGTTTTATCGCTACAACAATGAACTCAAGAGCCTGATTATCCTCAGCTTCGTGGTCAGTATTCTCGGCGCACTCCAGCCCTTTTTTATTATGAGTGTGTACAACTTCGCCTTGACGTCTAGCTCGCAAGCCACGCTCTATTGGCTCACGTTGTTTGCCGTGATTGTTGGGTTTTCGGAATACTTTTTCAAGAAAATGCGGGTCAACATCATCGCCACATCAGGGAAGGATTTGGCGGTGCATATTTCTCAAAACGTAATATCCAAACTGTTGTGGCTTCCTTATTCGATGACATCTACCGCTGGTGTCTCTTCTCAGTTAGCACGTTTGAAAGACATCGACACTTTCCGCCGTTTGGTAACCGCAGAGTCAACATTAAGCTACTTCGACATGCCGTTTGTTATCGTATTCATTATTGCCATTGCTCTTATGTCTGGTACCGCGGCGCTAGTCGTTATGGCGGGGTTGATTCTAATGTTGGTGTTCTGTGTTTATTCTCGTTACATCTACTCGCAAGCCACGTCCAAGAGCTCTCGCGCCAACGCCATGGTTTCTTACCAATGGAATGAGATTCTTCGTGGTATAAAAACCATCCAAGGCTTGCCATTGTTGCGTGTTATCCAGTCCCGCTTTAGCGCATCGCATTTACAAAGCACCAACGATGCAGAACATGTTTCAGTGACTAATAGCAGGGTTCAGGCAGCAGGCGGGAGTTTGATTCAGGTTATTGGTACCGCAAGTATCGTCGCGGCCGTTATCGGCGTGATGGACGGCACCTCCGATGCAGGTGCAATGCTTGCTACCGTAATTTTAGTCTGGAAGGCGTTGGGGCCTATTATGGGCATCTACAACTCTATTTCTAAGTTCCAATCCATTAAGGCGTCTTCTGCGCAAATCAACAACCTTATGGCGATGAATGACGATAAGCTAACGTTAGAGAAAAGCCCCCCTATTCGCCTATTTCAAGGTAGTATCGTCGGCTCTGGTGTGAGCCATCGTTATAGTGGTGCGGCAACAGGCTTAACTAATCTTGGTTTTAAAATTCCACCGGGCGCAAAAGTTGTGATTTGTGGACCAACAGGTTGCGGTAAAACGACGCTCATTTCTATTATCGCTGGGCTAGAGGAACGCTATCAAGGCTCAGTTTCGGTGGACGGTTATAACATCAAACAATTCAACAGTTACCGCTATCGAACCTCGATTAACTACGTCCCGTTTAACCTGCATATTTTTGAAGGCTCCTTGGAGACTAACTTCATCTTGCATAATGGGTTAATCCCAACAGAAAAAATGCGTGAAATGGTGAGTTTCTTTGAGCTCGATACATGGTTGCCACAAGGCCTGGACACTCAATTGAGCGTTGATATCTGTAAAAGTTTACCAAATGGTATTCAACAAAGACTGCGGCTCGCATTAGGGCTAGGTAACTGCGAACAATCTTTGATTATCATTGACGAGCCATTTAATGGTGCTGAGCAAGAAAACTCGCACTACTTCAAGCGGTTATTTAGCGACAAACTACTCAATAAGACCGTTATTTTCTCAACGAATGATCCGGGCATGATCTCTACATCCAACATGAGCTTAGTCTTGGAGCCAGATGGCAACCTGAAATATTTCGGGTTAACCGATAAGTACTTAAAAAGTCTAAGTTAAGTTCGGAATGTGGTGTGGTTCATCATTCATACTTGAGCACGGTCATTGACAAAAATGTAAACGATGAGACTATTTACTCTGTAAGCGCGTACACTAAGGAATCCGATGTATACATTTGTTGCAGACAAATTGGATGTGGTTTATTTATCAACGATACCAGAAAACTACCAGTTACAAGACTTCGACGTGCCTGAAGAAGAACTCGAAATTCGTGAAATTGTAGAGGTATGGTATGAGTGTGCGTTTCTTCCTGACTTTAACCTTCAACACATCGACATCGAAAACAAAACCGCATTAGTCGAGACACAAGCGCAAGTCGTAAACAACTACACAAGTACGCTCGCTTTTTTACTCAAAAGTCGTGCTTATCGCGCAGCACTTAACCGATTATTGAGTGTATGGAGATTGGAGGCAGCAGCTAAAGCACAGCTTGAGCTGCTGTTACTTACGGAAGAACAGAGTAGCAAGCCAGTAAATTAATCGGCTAGGATAAGGGGCTAAAAATCTTAAACCCAACCATCGAATCGGAGACGTTTCTGCACGCGTTCAACCGCCTCTATCTGCATCTGACGAACACGCTCGTTAGACACGTTTAACAACAGGCCTATTTCCGACAAGGTTTTCACTCTCTGGTCAAATAATCCGAATCGATGGATTAAGACTTTCTGCAACTTAGTTGGCAAGGTTTTAATAATATTTTCAATAGCTTGAGTAAAGCACTGGTTTTCACAGTCTTGTTGTGGATCTGGCGTATACTCACTTTCACACAGTTCAAGAACAAATGGAACACGATGTAGGTCCGCAGTGGTAGATACATCAATAAAACCACTAAGAGCAACAAGTTCATCTATACGCTCTGCTTTCACCCCTGAGCAGCGTGAGAGTTCAGAAATAGACAACTCCTTGCTCTCACTTTTTGACGCATCGAGCTTTTTTAAAGCCAGGCTATTTATCTCTTTGCACACATGAGCAGGTAAACGTACTGTGCGGCCATTGTTCATTAATGCCGCTTCTATATTCTCGCGAATCCACCATACCGCATAAGTAGAAAAACGGTAGCCTGGCTCAGGATCGAACTTATCGACCGCTTTTATCAAACCAATGTTACCTTCTTCTATCAAATCGAGCAGAGTAAAGTTATTGCCTGGCCGTTTGAGGTAACCTTTTGCGATTTTCACAACAAGTCGAAGATTAGACTCAATCAACATTTCGCGCGCTTCTTCATCACCAGCTCGATTAAGTTTGGCGTAATGCAACTCCTCTTCACGAGACAACAAATCAATGCCCACAATATCTTTGAGATAGTGAGCATAAGGGTCTTTCCCAACTGACAACGATTCTTTCATTGACAGTTCATCCGTGACAGCTCGGAACCTAGCAAAGCATTCGTTGTTCATTCCCCGTCCTTCTCAAGCCAACTTATTTCTTATCTTCTTTAATTGTTTTTGTACAACACTGTATGCATCATGCTTTATATGCATTACTTTACACTGAGTGTAGACAGGGGTTCTGATCTTTACCAAGAAATCACTTATCACTTTAAAACAATTACTGCTTCTATGATAAAAACGTGAGCAGGCGGGGGTTATATATATGAAAGTGCGAATATTTGTACGCAAATTGGCCTCAAAGAAAACAACGCAACGTAATCGTCAACGCTTACCACGTTACTCTGACTAAACCTTTGAGGCTTGAGGATGGTTTGAAGTATCAGTTGAATTAGCGAGACCTAATTCACTTGACGAAGCGCAGGTTGAAGCTGACAGTCTGTTATAACTTGGAAAACTGCACGATTCTTTCCTTCAGACTTACCTTGATACATCAACTCGTCAGCATCTTGCAAGCTCACGATGTGGGTAAACTCAGGATAGTAAGCACAGCCCAAACTGATACTCAAATGAATTGCTTGTCCGCCCAGTATAACAGGCTGATCGTAAACGGCTTTACAAAGCATATTGGCAAAATTGAGCGCTTCTCGCTCTGACAGAGAAGACGTAACAAGTGCGAACTCTTCTCCTCCAATTCTCGCCAATGTCATTCGGTCATCAGTCATCGACTTAGCGGCTTCTGCGATGGCAACTATTGCTCGGTCTCCAGCAAGGTGGCCATATCGATCATTGATTGATTTAAAATCATCAATATCAAACACCATCACCGTTAAGTTTCGCTTCAAATGATTCAGTAGCGCCAATTGCTCAATCAGGTGTCTACGGTTGTATAGCTTTGTGAGAGAATCCGTCAACGTCATCTCCAGCAATTGCTGATTGGCAATCGTTAATTGCCTTGTCCGAAGAGCAACCATACGTTTGAGAGCAAAAATATGATAAAGCGTTGCGACCGCCATAATGAAAATAGCAATAGGGAAAAGATAAAGTGGATAAACCGTTTTCACCACACTCCAACGGGTGAGGATCCGCTCACGATCCGTATCGATGACTTTTTCAAACGCTCGTGATACCTCTAAAATGGAAGTTGCACTGTGCATTCCTGCTGCAATCCGAAGATCTTTACTATATAAGCTAATTGTCGGGACAAACATACCCGCTCCCGGCGTGGTTGCCATATAAAAGTTAGCAACTTGCAGGTCTGCAACGAAGTACAGCACCTTTTTATCGACGGCGGCTTGTATCATCGAATCATTGTTAATGTATTCTGCGATAGGTACATTCGGGTAATTCGTCTGAACAAACTCAGACTCGTAACTTCCTTTAACAACGCCAATTGGCAGCGTCATTTCTCCAGTTAAAACACTCCTGATATCAACCGAAAGTACATCTTTATTTACGTACAATTTGGTTTGGATAGGCATTATGACGGCGCCAAAGTCCATATACTTCGCTCTTTCGGGCGAGTAGACAAGTCCTCCGTGAAAGTCAGCCTTACCCTCTTTTACGGCTTGCAAAGAAGCATCCCAATCCAAAAGGAGAAACTGAACGTCGATTTGGTTGTTCGCCGCGTACTCTTTCCAAAAGTCGATTAAAATACCTTTAGGTTCACCATCTGGGCTAAGGTAAGAGAACGGCTTCCACGCTTTGGAGTTAGCAACAATTAAAGAATGAGACTCTGATTTGTGCGCATGCGCCATCGGACAAATGGACAGCCACACTAGTAATAAAGAAGCACACGCTTTTTTACATTTGCAACCATAAGTACCATAACTCGTCGATGACATACCTACTTCTCACCAGTCTTTTTAAACCATAATCTCGGCTGTTTGATTAGACTAAAGATATAGTAGAGTTGCATAAGACAGGAAGTGACGCTTATTGATATGAATCTAACTTAGTAAGTTTTAGTACTTAATTGGTACTTTCAACGCCTGGTTCGCTGAAGCAGTTGAAGCAGTTGAAGCAGTTGAAGCAGTTGAAGCAGTTGAAGCAGTTGAAGCAGTTGAAGCAGTTGAAGCAGTACATAATAAATTAGGAAAACTTATCTGGTACTAAAAAATTGAATATCATCAGTTTTGCAAACACCTAGTACCAATAAAAAAGCCCTATTCAAAATCCACCTTGGGGAGAACTTTGAATAGGGCTCTTTGCCTCTATGCTTCATTTTACGGCTGAAGCTACCTTTACCTTTTTTCGCTTTAACGACTCGTGTTTGGAACAGCTGACTGGTAACAACCGCTTTTAACGCGTTGTCTTTGATTTCACCTCTGCCGAAGTCGGTCTCATGTTGTGAGCCACTCGGTTGAGGACTGATTTTACGCTTTGCCATAAATCCTCCTTAATGGTCGAACCAGATTGGACAATAATTATGTAAATAAGTCAAATTTATAGATTTAGTTGAATTTTATGCTAAAAAACTTCACATCACCGTCATTTATTTGAAATTTAATCAAAAACATGCTGGTTAAATAGTGACTAAATACAAATATTTGTCCATAAAGCACTAATATATGTTGACTCTTCGTGGAATTAACCTAGACTCAAACACGGCTAGAAAGAAAGTTCTTTGTTTTCACATTTCGTTGGATTACTTGTAACCCGTCGTCCTGTGGTACGCAATAGCAATTTATTTTTCCACGCTATAAGCGCCGTTGAGGCGAAAGATTACATTATTTAGATATTTAGGAAATAGACATGTCTAACACAGCTACTGGCACAGTTAAGTGGTTCAACGAAACTAAAGGCTTCGGTTTCATTCAACAAGAAAACGGTCCTGACGTATTTGCTCACTTCTCTGCAATCACTGGTGACGGCTTCCGTACTCTAGTTGAAGGCCAGAAAGTAGAATTTGTTATCTCTCAAGGTCAAAAAGGCCCTCAAGCAGAGCAAATCAAAGTACTTTAATTCTTAAAGAATTTGATACGATAGCCAGCTTTTAAAGCTGGCTATTTTTTTGCCTAAAACTTATTTTGCCAACAAAACGATATAAATCTATGGCTCTTAAACCAACCATTTACAAATTTCGTATCGCCATTTCCGATATGAATAATGACTATTACGATTCTAAAAATCTAACTATCGCCCTTCACCCTTCTGAAAAGCCGCAACGAATGTTGGCTCGCATTCTAGCTTACTGTTTAAATGCTCAAAGCAATCTAGAGTTTACAAAAGGACTCTCTACGATTGAAGAGCCTGATTTATGGCATGTTGGCGATGATCAAAGCATTACTCACTGGATTGAAATTGGCGAACCAGAACCAGACAGAATTAAGAAAGCTTCTCGCCTCGCAAAGCATGTAAAAGTTTACACTTATAACACCAAAGCGGCTGTCTGGTGGGACAAAATGTCAGGAAAGTTCTCAATGCTTCCCGTCAACGTAGAGAGCTTTGACTATGACGCTATCGACTTGATTTGTCAGCATCTTGACCGAGGTACTAGCCTTTCTGTTATGATTACTGGCAGCTCAATTTTTGTTGATATCAATGATCAACATATCGAAGTAACGGTGAAGGAACTAAAAAACCATGACGTCTCTTAGTGAACTGAGTCAAGAGATGGGATTTGAAGAAATCCCCTTTGTTAAAGAACATAAAGCAGCAAAGCGACGTTGGTTAAAAGAACAGTCACAACTATTTACAAAAGTTTGTGAGAACAAACCCACAACAGCACCTACTCTTCACCTGCTTGGCCTTTTGACCAAATCACATATTGAAGCAAGTGCTAACTACGAGCAACATGCTCACTCTACCCAGCGTATGCAGCAAGTTCTGACTGACTCCTTGGGTAATGAGCACGCGGATAAGTTTACTAACCAATCTGCTGAAGACCTAATCTTAGTCACCCACCTTTGGTTATACACGCAAGGCTATTTAAATATGGATTTCAGCTTGGCGCACGATCATGCCGAGCAGACTCAAAATACATTGCAGCACGAACTTGTCATGAAACGCATGGACGTTGATGCATTCAGAACCGAACTCATGCAAAGTTTTTATCAAGGTAAAGAAGCCCGTCCGGCTTCAGCAAGTGGCTTTTGGGGTTGGTTTAAACGTCTATTTTCCGCATAAAATACATGGTTTTATCCATTTCAAACAACTGATAGACTTCACGCTCAGTGCAACAAGCATCATGATTGCATTCTTAAAGGACAATTACCCAATGAACATCAAGGGATCATTATGAAGTTTATCCGTTGGATTTTAGGCAAGGTTATCTTATTGCTGAACGCGGTGTTCTCACCTCGTGGTATTAAGCGCACCGCAGAAGAACAGCAACGTATTGATGAAAAAGCGAAACAATACGCACTTTACCAATTTGAAGCCTGCCCTTTTTGCGTAAAGGTCCGCCGTGCAATGAAGCGTCAATCGGTGAACATTGAGCTACGTGATGCAAAAAATAACCCGACTCATCGAGCTGAACTAGAGCAAGGTGGTGGGCGAGTTAAAGTCCCTTGCCTTCGTATCGAAAAAGATGGCGAAACACAGTGGTTATACGAGTCATCTGACATCGTCGCTTACGTTGAAAAAGAATTTGCCTAAGTTCCCCCTATGAACATTGGCGGATGTAAAAGAGGCACCTAACGGTGCCTCTTTTCTATTTTTTCTAGCTAAATGTTGCCGTGCGAGCTTTCCTTATTCAGTCTTCTTGCTCAACTCCGAACTTAAACTCCACTAAGCAAATAACGGGTATGTGAGAACAACACAACGAAGATTACCGCCTAACGTCTGCGTTATTCATCCACGATCAATGTTAGCTCTACGCGCCGATTGCAAGCTTTACCACTCGCTGTCGCATTGCTGCACTTCGGTACATACTCTCCGAAGCCTCTAGAAAACACTCGTTGACGTGGAATACTCGTCGCCAATAGTTGTTTTTCTACTTCACGAGCTCGCTTTTCAGATAGCGTGTCGTTGAAACTTTCAGCTCCCGTACTATCCGCATGACCATCAATCACGACATCAACATCAGTTCTTCCCGCCAGATAGTGACCAATGTTTCGAATCCAGTCTTGAGATTGAGCAGATAACCGTGCAGAGCCCGTTTGAAAATGCACTTGCTCTTTCAAACGTATCATCAGGTGACCACCACTGAGCGTCTCGTGAGGAATGTTATGCCTGCTCAGGAACATTTCCAGAGAGGTCACGTTTTGCGACTTTTTTACTGACGCCCTCGCCGTTTGATATGAACGAGGGGAAGAAGCCACATTGGATGCGCTCGGGTATCCCCATTCTGGGTGTCTCAGCTCAGTGTTTGATTTAGGAGCTGTATCTAAAATGTTCCCACCTGGGACCATATCTTGATCGAGGCTACTGCACCCGGCCAGAATGCCACAAACAATTAAAAACCAATGCTTCATACCATTACCAACGTAGAAAAACTCTTGTTCATTGTGTCGACAAAACACGCCGAATCTTTAGCGCTTTTGTCCACCGATTGGTTTGTCTATGCAGCGTTCATGCCACTGGAGTCAATGCCAAATCATCTCTCAAATAAAAAGCAACACTAAAATACCCTACCCTTACAGCCCATACGTCAGGCTAAGTCTGTTACCAATGGTCTCACTTTATTGTTATTTAATGGTTTTAGTCACTATCGTTAACCGATAAACTAACGCAAATTTCTCATTTAGAGCACTACTATGTTAAAAACCATATCGAAAGGCTTTGCTGTTGTTGTTGCCGTAATGGCTTTGTCGGCATGCGATAGCGGCAAGAGTCAGCCTCAGCAAGGCAAACAATACGAAGTTTTGCCAGTATCCCTTGAAGAATATGATTTAGCTCCCCTGACTGAAGCATTCTCTTTAACTTGTGGCCACTGCCGCTCAATGGAAGAGTTTGTCCCTCAAATTGAATCATTGACCGATCAAAGCGTTGAAAAAATGCATGTAACGTTCAATGAAAGTGCACAAGTGAGCGCCATCATCTTTTATACTGCCGTAATGCAGCTTGAATCAACACCAGATAAAGCGTTTATGGCAGATCTTTTTACTGCTGTGCAAATGGGTGCCGATGCAACGGCTGAGGAACGCCAAATCGCTGTTGAGAAAGCCTTTGAGTCTCGCAACCTTATCAGCCCTTACCATTTAGATGAAGCACAGCAAAAAGCGCTGTTTGAGTACATCACTAAGGCAGAAGCGATCACCACGCGAGGCCAAATTAACTCCGTTCCAGCCTTTATCGTAAACGGAAAATATCAAGTAATTACTGGTGGTCATGACAGCGTTGAAGCCATGGCAGAAACCATCAACTTTTTGCTAAAACAACCTAAATAGACAAGGAGATTACGTGTCTAAATTTTTGTTTCCTCTTATTATTTTTATTTTGGCGGGCTTTTTCATTTACCGTACTTGGACAAACCATAAAGTAGCAGATGAAAACTTTGCCAAAGGCCAAGCATTCTTACTAGAAAATGCGAAAAAAGAAGGCGTCATCACAACAGAAAGTGGCCTTCAATACATGGTTCTTGAAAAAGGCGAAGGTGAGGTTCACCCAACGGCAACAAGTAAAGTAAAAGTACACTACCACGGCACCTTGATTGATGGCACGGTATTCGATAGCTCTGTTAATCGTGGTGAGCCTATTTCATTTGGTCTTAACCAAGTCATTAAAGGCTGGCAAGAAGGTCTACAATACATGGTAGAAGGTGAGAAAATCCGCCTTTTCGTACCAAGCACGCTTGGCTATGGTAAGAGTGGCTCTGGCCCAATTCCACCAGCAAGTGTTTTGATCTTTGATGTTGAACTGCTAGAAATTCAATAAATCTAGAAAGCTTTGTCTTAAAGCCAAAGTATCAAAACCAAAAACGCCGCGAACCACGCGGCGTTTTCTGTTTTAAGAGAGGTTAAAAACCAATATAGTGATCCGAAAGCAATGCAATGAACAACGCCAAAAGATGATAGATAGAGAATTTAAACGTCTCCATCGCGGTATTTGGCTCTGGTGCATATTTTAGCTTCCATGCATGGTACATAAAGCCAGCATTGAGTAGTAGCGAGGCAAAAAGATACACCACGCCGACCATACCAACCAAAACCGGTAGGACACAAACCAAAGTCAATAGCACCGTATACAACAGAATAGAAGTTTTGGTGTACTCAATGCCGTGTGTCACTGGCAGCATGGGAATATCTACCTTGCGGTAATCCTCGACACGATGAATAGCCAGAGCCCAAAAATGTGGTGGCGTCCAGATAAAAATGATCATTACGAGCAGCCAAGCATTCGCATGTAATTGCCCTGTTACAGCAGTCCAACCGAGAAGAGGCGGCATCGCACCGGCAATCCCTGCAATGACGATATTTTGGGGCGTAGCACGTTTGAGGTACATTGTGTATACCATCGCATAGCCGAGCAAACTCATCAAAGTCAACCATGCCGTCAGCGGGTTGACCATCGCATAGAGAAGTACAAACCCTAAGACACCTAAAACTGTAGCGAAGGCTATCACCGATGATGGTTTAGTCTCACCCGATGGCAATGGTCGTTTGTGTGTACGTGCCATTCTCGCATCAATTCGGCGGTCAATTAGATGATTAAACGCTGCCGCAGACCCTGCCATCAGACCAATCCCCGTTAGGCCAACTACCGCCTGCAACCAGGGGAAATCATCAACCGGGGCTAAGCTCATCCCTACTACTGCCGTCACCAACATTAACGCCACCACTTTAGGTTTCGTTAACTTCAAATAAACGGAACTTAGTCGCTTTCGCCCATTTAACGACAGCGCGATTTCTTTACTCATAGCGAACTCCTTTCGCGGTGTAATTCCAAGCCGTTTTACCCTGCCACAAGTAAAACTGGCTAACACAAACGAGACTCAACATAACAGCGGCACCAAGGTTGTGCGCCACCGCGACATAGATAGGAAGTTGAAATACTACGTTGCTTACACCCAGCATAATTTGGCACACCAGAGTGAATAACAACCACCCTCCGATTCTCTGTGAATGATGAGAATCTTGCCTCATAAGCCCAATACTATAAGCCAATACCACGGTGGCGGTAACAATAGCGCCTATACGATGAGTGACGTGTATAGTCATTCTTGCCGGATACTCCAAGACACCAAATTCATAATTCTCGAATCCAGTTTGCCAGAAAGAAAACGCTTCTTTCCATGAGAGATGGCTCATCCAGTCTCCCTCACAAATCGGCAGTGTGGTACACATCAGCGCTGCATAATTTGACGAAGTCCATCCTCCAAGGAGCACTTGCACCAAAACAACCAGAAAAACCAACAATGAAAAGCCTCTCAGAGAGCTAGAAGATGGAGAGAAATAGAGATTGTTTTGCGCTTTTAATTGGCAGTAAAAAATCGCCTGTAACGCCAATAAAACAAAACCACCGAGCAAGTGAAGCATCACGATGACGGGCATTAATTTAAGAGTAACTGTCCACATTCCCAAAAGTGCCTGCCCAATCACCAATACGCTGAGCAACATCGGAATGGTTGAATTTACACGCTCAGACCTTATTGATATCGCTGCCATCGCAAAAATGACTAAACCTAACGTTCCTGCAAAATAGCGATGAATCATCTCAAGCCATGCTTTCTCATGCTCTACTGCCCGCTCGGGGAAGTTCAGGTTAGCACGTATGACGTCTTCTTCTTGATGCGGCACAGAAAAGTGCCCATAACAACCAGGCCAGTCCGGGCAACCTAACCCTGCATCTGAAAGGCGAGTATATGCCCCTAACATGATCACCACGAAAGTTAGGAGCAAACTGAATCTAACCAACTGAATTAATTTCATATGCACTTCCTCTAACCGACTCGTGACAGTTTTAAGAGCTTGCGTAAGTCCGCCAACATACCTTTATTCAATAGGACTAAGTCCTCATTTGGTTTCGGCGAGTAAGACATCACCAGTTGCCCAAGAGGATCAACGATCAACATTTGCCCAGGTTTCACTTTAGCGGTAACCAATTCATTCATTTGCATCGCTAACATCGATACTTCCATGGGATCTGAATGCTCAGTCTGCCAAACGACTGGCACTACTCGCTCTTGATACTTACCTAAAGCAACATGACTTTGCTGAAGCAGGTAAAGCTGCTGTTTACACTGTTCAGTGCATTCGTTAGGCAATACATAAGCGAGTTGCCAACCATGGTCTTTGAGAGGTGACTCTTGACCAAGCTGCTCTAACGTCGTGTATGGTTCGACTAACTCGCCTCTATTGGTCACTCCGCTTTGATACCACCCTTGTGTAAGAATGACTTTTGCAATGACAGCGGGAAGCGCGAACGTACAAACCAGCGCAATCAACATTAGTCGTCCTTTGGTTACTTTAGATGTCATGCTTCACCTCCATGTGACGCAACTTTTTTTGCCAACGAACAAAAACAATTAAAGTCAGTAATAAGAAAACACCTGCCATCGAAAACCATTGAATCGAATAGCCAAAATGTTTGGCACTATTGAGTGGCAATGGATTCCAAGGAAAGTCATAGGGCCAACGAGTTAAATTGTCTGGCTGCAAGACTGCGGGCATAAGTTCAATATTCAGTAGCTGATTCAATTGCGCGATGTTTAGGTTTTGCACGCGAATAACATCGCCAACTTCCGGCATTAACTCTGAGCTCAGTGGATTAGTAGATTTTCGGTACAGGCGTCCTGTGATGAAAGTCGAATTATCGAGTTTGGTGACCGTTGGTAACACTGAGCGTTCTGCTCTTCCCTCGACAAAACCAAGCTCCAATAACGCATAGGCACTAGGCTCATCGCTCGTCAATACAATCTGAAATGCTAAATATCCCACACTGCCTTGATGCGTTTGGTTATCTAACAAAATTACGGGAAACGCCTGAGGAACAACATTAACTTCCACTTTTTTCCCGAGGATACTTTCCTCTCGCCAGTCGTTGTCTTCAAGAACGACGCTTAGTGCTTGGTACGCACTATCCGCACGCGCGAGAATGGCTTGTTCCAATGCTTGTTTTTCTTGCCCTCTCTCAAACTGCCAAAAACCCAGTTTGACCAAAAGAGAAAACACAACCACAGTTAAACCAACTGCAACCCAAAACCGTTTCGATAGCCATAATTGTCTTGATAACAACAATGATGAAACCGGAGGTGCCATGTCCACCGTATTTCTATTCAAACTGACGCTTGTCCTTTTGCTGCTTTTCATTATCTTCAACCTCGCAAAAGCGCTTATCGAAATGGTTCGTGAAGACCCAGATAATCCTGAAAAAAGAGACAAACCCATGAGTCATTACTTAGGCCGTCGAGTCATGTTCTCCGCTTTGGTGGTCATCCTTCTGCTTATTGCGCTCAGCTCGGGTTGGCTAGCGCCAAACCCTCGCCCTTATTAGTCGGACCAAGAGTTCACAATGAGCCTAAAGTACGTAAACAAACACAAACAGACATAACCAAACCACATCCACGAAATGCCAATACCAGCTGCCCGCTTGAAAGGCAAAATGGTTCTTTGGCGAAAAGTGATCTTTAGCGATTCTGAACAGCAGCACGATTAAGAAGATAGTCCCAAGACAAACGTGTAAACCGTGGAATCCCGTCAACATGAAGAACGTGTTACCGTAAATACCGGACTGCAACGTGAGCCCTATGTCTTGATAAGCATGAACATACTCAACCGCTTGGTAATATAGGAAAAAGCCAGCAAGTACGATGGTTATCTCTAACCAAACAATCAGTGCCGTTCTTTTGTCTTGTTCAAGGCTTATATGCGCCATATGTAGCGTAATAGACGACAATAGCAGCAAGATAGTATTGGTAAGGGGTATGCCCTGCCACGGCATAGCTTGTGTTGTTTCTCCTCCCGGCGTCAGTGTGAGTGGCCACATCGCTTCGAAGGTTGGCCACAGGACTTCGTTAGTCATGAAGTTATTATCTGCCCCACCTAACCAAGGCACAGAAATCATTCTGGCGTAGAACAAGGCACCAAAAAAGGCACCAAAAAACATCACTTCAGAAAAGATAAACCAGCTCATTCCTTGGCGAAAAGAACGAGTAATTTGCGAGCTGTATTTTCCACTCAGTGATTCAGTAATCACATTACTAAACCAACCAGCCAACATGTAAAGCAAGAACAAGAAGCCCACCGCTAGCACAATGCCACCAATGGTTCCCACTGCACCGTCACTTTGTGTCCCCTGGACGGTCATGCCTGCGCCAACAGCAACCAAAAACAGAGCAAATGCACCGATGATCGGCCAGCTACTTTGAGCGGGAACATAATATGTTCCTGGCTTGTTACTCATAGTTTCTCTCCTTACTGACCAACCTTGGTCTGTATCTCTCTCCCTGAGTGGCTAAGAGCCTGTAGGAGGGGGAAGTTTATAGAGTGTGTAAGACAGCGTTAACGTGTGTATAGACTCCGGCAAGTCCGGTTCGATATAAAAAATCAACGGCATTTGAGCTTGCTGTTTACCATCCAGAGGCTGCTGGTTAAAGCAAAAACACTCAATCTTATTGAAGTAAGCAGCTCCAGTCCCGGGAGAAACAGAAGGAACGGCTTGCCCCACCAACTTCTGCCCGCTTTCATTAAATGCAAGGTATTCGGTTTGTACGACTTCACCTGGGTGAACATCCATCGAAATCACTTTGGGTCTAAACTCCCAAGGCATATCTGGGCTGACATGCGCCATAAACTCCACGCGAACAGTTCTGCTCATGTCCGGTTGCATACCTGTCGGTTGAATGGCGGCCACTTCACTTGTCTTTCCATTGATTCCCAATGCGTCGCACATCACGTCATAAAGTGGAACCAGTGCATAGCCGAAGCCAAACATTAACAGGGTCGCCAAAAGTAACTTCACTGTGAGCTTCTTGTTTGATGGATTCGGTTTCATGTCACTCACCCCACTCTTTGCTAGTCAATCTTAGGCGGTGTAGTAAACGTATGATGTGGCGCAGGGCTTGGCACT
>NZ_JADDYG010000725.1:41409-53840 GCF_015163535.1 Vibrio sp. OPT46
ATGGATTCGGTTTCATGTCACTCACCCCACTCTTTGCTAGTCAATCTTAGGCGGTGTAGTAAACGTATGATGCGGCGCAGGGCTTGGCACTGTCCACTCTAAACCTTCCGCACGTTCCCACGGTTTTGCAGAAGCCTTCTCCCCGCCACGAATACACTTGATCACCAACCATAAGAAGATCAGTTGTGACAACCCAAATGCAAACCCACCAATTGATACTATTTGATTAACATCAGCAAACTGAATGGCGTAATCCGGTATGCGTCTTGGCATGCCCGCTAAGCCTAGGAAGTGCATTGGGAAAAACAGGACATTGACGGAAATAATTGAGCACCAGAAATGCCATAAACTCAGCTTGTGGTCGTACATATTACCCGTCCACTTAGGTAGCCAGTAGTATGCCGCTGCCATGATCGAGAATACCGCACCAGATACCAACACATAATGGAAATGGGCAACCACGAAGTAAGTGTCATGATATTGGAAGTCCGCCGGCACAATCGCCAACATCAGTCCCGAGAAGCCACCAATGGTAAACAGCACAATAAAGGCAATGGCAAACAACATTGGCGTTTCAAATGTCAGAGCTCCACGCCACATGGTGGCAACCCAGTTAAAGACTTTAACCCCCGTTGGTACCGCAATCAGCATAGTGCAATACATGAAGAAGAGCTCAGCAAAAACTGGCATCCCCGTGGTAAACATGTGGTGCGCCCACACAAGGAAAGATAACAATGCAATGCTGCACGTCGCGTAAACCATCGAATGATAACCAAACAGCTTCTTACCACTGAAAGCAGGCAGAATGGCGGAGATGATTCCAAACGACGGTAAAATCATGATGTACACTTCTGGGTGACCAAAGAACCAAAAGATGTGTTGGAACATTACCGGGTCACCACCACCAGCTGCGTCAAAGAAGCTAGTCCCGAAATATTTGTCAGTAAGAACCATGGTCACCGCACCCGCTAGTACCGGCATAACCGCGATCAACAAGAAAGCGGTGATTAGCCAAGTCCAAACAAACATTGGTAACTTGAACCAAGTCATTCCCGGAGCTCGCATATTTACGATCGTCACGATAACGTTAATCGCGCCCATAATGGAGCTGATACCCATGATATGCACAGAGAATACAAACAGCGCTGTGCTATCCGGGCCATAAGTCGTGGACAGCGGAGCATAAAACGTCCAACCAAAATCAGGACCGCCGCCAGGTAAAAACAACGAGCTCAACAAGATGAGAAATGCAAAAGGTAAGATCCAAAAGCTCAAGTTGTTCATGCGCGGTAGCGCCATATCTGGAGCGCCGATCATCATCGGGATCATCCAGTTAGCAAGACCCGTAAATGCTGGCATCACCGCACCAAATACCATTACTAAACCGTGTACCGTGGTCATTTGATTAAAAAACTGCGGATCGACTAGCTGTAGCCCTGGCTGGAACAGTTCGGCACGAATGATCATAGCCATCGCACCACCTGTTAGAAACATCGCAAAGCTAAACCAAAGGTAGAGGGTGCCTATGTCTTTATGACTTGTAGAATACAACCAACGAGTGATGCCCTGGGGGGCATGATGCTCGTGACCATCATCAATCGCAATGGTACTGTTCGCACTGGCTTCTGCTGGCGCAGACTTCACTGCCTTATCTATTGGCTTACTCATATTTCCTCCTTAGCACTGCCTTGTGCCTTAAAGGCATTCACATCGGATGCTTGCACTGTATCGCCAGTATCGTTGCCCCATGCATTTCGTTGATATGTGATAACCGCGCCAATTTCTTTGTCACTTAACTGATTAGAAAAAGCCTGCATTGCGGTGCCCGGGCGACCGTTGACAATAATATCTATGTGCTCAGTAACATCTCCGGTTGCAATAGGACTGCCTTTAATCGCGGGAAATGCACCCGGAATCCCCTCACCATTTGCCTGATGACACACAGCGCAACGCGCCGTGTATATCGATTCGCCTTGCGACATCAATTCGTCCATAGATAAGTCTTGAGAGAGCGCTTCTTGTGCCGCCGCTTTTTGAAGTGCGAGTTCTTCTTTCTTACTCGCTAGCCATTCATCGAACTTTTCTTCTTCCATCGCATGCACCACCACTGGCATAAATCCGTGTGCACGACCACATAGCTCCGCACATTGGCCGCGATATACGCCTGGCTCATCAATTCTTGTCCATGCTTCATTAATAAAACCTGGAATGGTGTCTTTCTTGACGGCAAAGTCCGGTACCCACCAAGAGTGAATGACATCATCAGAAGTCATCAAAAAACGCACTTTGCGATTCACAGGCAACACCAAAGGGTTGTCTACTTCCAGTAAGTAATGTGCGCCTTTAGCTTCGATTCCATCAATTTGTTTTTGGCTGGTGGCAAGCAAACTAAAAAACTCAACATCTTCGCCAAAATAGCTGTAATGCCATTTCCATTGCGAGCCTGTGATCTTGACCGTGATATCCGATTGGCTTGTGTCTTCCATTGCTACTAGAGTTTTTGTTGCGGGAATCGCCATAGCGACAAGAATGATGATGGGTATGACCGTCCAAATAATTTCCACTTTTGTACTTTCATGGAAATGTGCGGCAACTGCTCCTTTTGACTTGCGATGACGGAAGATGGAATAGAACATCACACCAAAAACAATCAAAGCAATTACACAGCAGATATAGAAAATCAGCATATGTAATTCATACACTTGCCCACTTATCTCTGTGACCCCTTTTGTCATGTTGTAGTCATTTTCCTTTGACCAACCAAAAGAGGAAAATGTGATTAAAATCACATTCAGTGATAAGGCTAGAGTAGTCGTTAATCTTTTCAAAAGATCTCTCCTCTGCTCAGCCGCTACGCCTACGCGAGCTTCCTTGCGTCCCGATGCAAATATCGAACAACTTTACTAAAAATCACAAAAACTACGATTTCGACACGGTTTGTTATATTTATGTTAAAAGGCTAGTTATAGTTCCAAGGTTCTTCAAGAAATTAAATATGATTAAATTTTGTGCGGATAAGAAAAATTAATTCGGTTTATCGATTGCCCTCTTTGAAATGTAATTGAGAACCATTTACATTGATTTAAAAGAAAACATTGAGATACTTACCAAACGAAGTGTCCAAGAAAGTAGGCTCCCCCTACTAAGGAATGACTGATATGACAGCACTAATTACGCAATGGCTAGAACGAGACCCTGATCCTAAGACTCGTGAAGAGCTACAACACCTCGTCGATACGAACAATGAACAAGAACTTACTGATCGCTTTGGCTCACGCCTTGCCTTTGGTACTGCAGGCTTACGTGGCAAAGTGGGCGCAGGTCCAAACCGAATGAACCGCTTGGTGATTCAAGAGACCGCCACTGGTTTAGGGAACTATTTGCTTGAGCAAGTCAAAGATGCCGCGAGTCGTGGTGTCGTTATTGGCTACGACGGTCGTCCCGATTCAAAACAATTCGCGCATGATACCGCATCCGTACTGACGGCCCTTGGTATCAAGGTTTACCTAACGTATGAAGTTGCGGCAACCCCAATTGTTGCGTTTGGTGTCCGTACATTGAATGCTGCGGCCGCTGTTGTTGTTACTGCCAGCCACAATCCACCAGAATACAATGGCTTTAAAGTATATTGGGAAAATGGCGCACAGATTATTCCTCCGCACGACTCTGGAATCGCAGCGAAAATTGATGACGCAACAACGAAGCCATTACCTTTAATGTCTCTCGATGATGCAAAACAGCACGGTTTGTTAGTTTGGTTGGAAGACGACTACTACCAAACTTACCGTAAGACAATGAATGAAAACGCGCTGCTTACTCCTGACAACAATACCGATATATCTATTGCTTACACCGCAATGCATGGCGTTGGCGCGAATATGGCGGAAACGCTACTTGCCGACGCAGGCTTCCAAAAAGTGGCAAGTGTTAAGGAACAGCGCGAACCTGATGGAAGCTTCCCAACCGTCAACTTCCCAAACCCTGAAGAAGCCGGTGCAATGGATATGGTGATGGCATTAGGTAAGTCCGTAGATGCCGATATCGCTTGCGCGAACGATCCAGATGCGGACCGTTTTGCCGTGGCAGTTAAACGCCCAGATGGCGAGTATCAAATGCTAACAGGTGATCAGGTGGGCTCACTGTTTGGCGATTACTTGCTGGAACAGCAACCTAACGCTTTGGTTGGCAACACCATCGTATCCTCAAGAATGCTGAGCAGCATCGCTAAGGCGCATGGCGCACAATACTATCAAACATTAACTGGCTTTAAATGGCTTACTAACGTTGCCATGGAACAAGAGACAGAAACCAACCCATTCTTGTTTGCTTATGAGGAAGCGCTCGGTTATACCGTGGGTAACAAGGTGTGGGATAAAGATGGTTTATCTGCAATCGTCGCGTTTTCACAGCTAACAGGCAAGCTTAAAGCGCAAGGCAAAACACTGTGGGATAAACTGGAAGAGCTGTACCGCGAGCACGGTTTCTACTTCAACGCACAACGCAGCATCGCTCTCGACCCGAACTCTCCACCAATCGGCGACAAACTCCGAGCCAATCCACCAACAGAGATTGCTGGTAAAAAAGTTGCAGTAACCGAAGATCTTAAAACATCGGTTCGCATGTTTGACGACGGCTCTGAAGAATCCATTGACTTACCAGCAAGTGACGTATTGATTTATCACCTAGAAGATCAATCTCGCGTGATTGTTCGTCCTTCTGGTACTGAGCCAAAACTAAAATGTTACTACGAAGTCATCAACCTCTTCCCTGCGGATATGAGCTATGAACAAGCACAGCAAGCAGCAGAAGCGAAGATGAACGAACTTATCGACGCGCACCAGCAAAGTTTGTAAGTCAAAGAGAAACATAGATATTTGATACAACAAGAGGCGCAAATTCGCGCCTCTTTTTTGATTTTCACTAGAACAAGTCAAGCTAACCCGTGCTTTCCCTAGCCTACAATTTCCTTTTGTAGAAAGTACTTGTGGATGCCCTCTGCAGGATAGCCTGAGTACTGCCCCACTTTCTCAAAACCCAATTTGAGATAGAACTCAAGAGCTTGAAAGCTGTAGGTATCCAAATAAACATGGGTAACCCCATGAGGCTTTACTTTTTGTTCTAGCATCGACATTAATTGACTACCGAGACCAGAGGTTCGACTTTCAGCGTCTACCCACAAAAACTCAACAAACACCGTATTTTTAAACATTTCGCCAGTCAAGCCACCCATGATCTTGCCATTCTCATCTTTTGCGAAACAGCCTATAGCATGCACTTCCCCTTCAGGTAAATGCAGTCGGTTATAAGATCGAATACCTTCACGAACAAAATCAAGGTCTGTTTGATCTGGATTTAAACAAAATTCAAGCTTCATATACCCTCTCCTTAGGAAACACCAATATCCTAAAACAAAAAGCCAGCAATTACTGGCTTTCTGATGGAATATGATAACTTTACAAGGCGAAACTACTCAGCATCCACAACGCCAGAATAACAAACACTAACCCCATTAGTTTATGTTGATACGTGCGGAATTTTTCGTTCTCGAGCAGCCCTTTGCCCAATGTGCCTGCTAACCCAACAAGTAATAAATTGAATGACAAGCCAAGAACGTTCAACAATAACCCTAGCGCTAGCATCTGCTCACCAGAAGATGCCGTGATATTGCTTGAGACAAACTGCGGCAAAAACATCACAAAAAAGACCAAGGCTTTAGGGTTGAGCAAATTACTCATCAAAGCACGTTGATAATAAGTTGATGCCATTTTGTTTTGACCATCAAGCTCTGGAGCCGAAGATGCCTCAGCTCGTAAGCAGTCCCAACCCATTTTTAACAAGTAAGCGCCACCTAATAGATGAAGGACTTTAAGGGCTATTGGGCTCATGGCAATCAAGGTAGATACGCCCATCGCAGCAAGCAAAGTAAGAATAACACCAGACGTCGCATTGCCTAAGCTAGCAAAAAGACCGACCTTCTTACCGTAACTCATACTAGAACTCGCTATCAGCAACATATCGGGCCCTGGTAACAGCAACAAAGCCACTACTGCGGTGAGATAAACAGGAAGTACAGATAAATCAATCATGATGGAACCGCTTTTCTACAACAAGGCGGCGAATGTTATACCAACAAAATAACATCATCCAGCCCAAAATAGCCAAGATAAATCAAAAAATAAAAATCATAGTTTGCCCAGCTGAAAAATAGCAATCAATTCGCCTGTTTATCAAAATCGAATAGCAATTTTGTACAAAAATAAGCACGATGGATCCGTTACACTTCTAAAATGATTTTCTTGAGCAGACCGGATAAAGATGAAAGAAAAGAATAAGGAAATCGCTACCTTCAAGATAGCTCAAGAGCTCGGCGGTTTAGAACTTCTCGATGCAAAGTATGAGAAGCAGAATTTTTCACGCCATAGCCACGAAGGTTACACTATTGGTGTCATCGAAAAAGGGGCACAACAATTTTTTAGGACGGGCGGGAATCATATCGCGCCACAGGACAGCATCATCCTTGTTAATGCAGATGAAGTACACAACGGGCATTCAGCCTCGGAAGGCGGCTGGGAATACAAAGCAATGTACCCCGTACCTCAGCAGTTTCAAACTTTAGGACAAGAGCTTGGCTCACCATATGTAGCTCTGCCCTATTTCCCTCAACCTGTGGTTTACGATCCTGAGCTGGCTAGTCAGTTACGATTGGTATTTGAAACACTAGAAAAATCAGACAACCGTTTATTGAGAGAAACTTTGGTTTACGGCACGTTGATCAAGCTAGCCAGTAAACACAGCACTCATCGGGCACCACTGAAAGAGTCAACCAGAGCTCAGCGACAAGTGCAGCTAGTCAGAGAATTTTTGGAAGACTTTCCACAAACGGACGTCTCACTAGAAGAACTCGCGAAACTGTCTGGATTAAGCCCTTTTCATCTGCTGAGAGAGTTTCAAAAGCAATTTGGCTTTCCGCCTCATGCCTATCAAATTCAGCAACGTTTACGTATGGCGAAGAAGCTACTAAAAATGGGACAAAAAATTTCAGACGTGGCACAAGAATGCGGCTTCCATGATCAAAGCCATCTGCATCGACACTTTAAAAAAGCCATGGGCGTCACTCCCGGCCAATACGTCCGTCACAGCTAAAGCAGCAATATTGTACAAGGCGTTATGCGACTACCGAGCTATCTTGGTAATCTGATTTAGGAATAAATAAGAAGAAACTATGGACCACTCTTTGCAGTTACAAAAAGAATCAAAAACCACGCTATTTTGGCAAGGTACACTTGCGATGATGCCTCTGAGTATCGCAGTGCTCCCTTGGGGCTTACTCGCAGGCTCATTCGCAATTGATACTGGGCTTCACCCTTTGGAAGGACAAGCACTATCCGCCATTTTGTTCGCAGGTTCTGCACAGCTCGTCGCGATGGGAATGATTAAAACGGGAGCAGGTCTAGTGACCATGTTACTGACAACGTTTTTTATCACCTCTCGACACTTCCTCTACAGTGTATCGATGCGCAGTAAAATTGCACCGCTCCCTCTAAAATGGCGATTATCACTCGGCTTCTTACTTACTGACGAGCTGTTTGCGATTGTAGGCCACCATTCCGATAAACAATTTAATCGCTGGTATGCACTTGGGGCTGGTCTGAGTTTTTACCTGTTTTGGAATGTCGCGACATTGACGGGCATTATTGCGGGAAGTCTAATCCCTGAACTGAACGAAATGGGTTTGGAATTTGCTGTAGCCGCTACTTTTATCGCGATAGTAGTACCCACCATTAAAAATGCAGCGGTGCTCGCGAGTGTTATTGTGGCTTTGGTGAGCTCAGTTGCCCTAACCTATTATCAAATTGAGGGAAGTTTGATGATTTCGAGCATTTTAGCCATGCTTACTGGTTACTTTGTGGAACAAGTAAAGGAGAAACGCTAATGATCATGTTGGCTATTTTGCTGATGACGGTACTTGTTTTCACCAGCCGCTACTTGTTTTTAGAACCCAAGCTACCATTGCGATTAGGGACGCGCACTCAAAAAGTACTCAATTACGCTAGCCCCGCAGTACTGACTGCGATCTGGGCACCGATCGTTTTCATTCCCGATGGGGAGCTCAGCGTCAATGTGCAAAACCCATTTTTACTGGCTGCCGTACTGGCTGCTTTAATCGCGTATTTTACTAAAAATGTTCTTTTAACGACGGTTATCAGTATGGTGGTATTTCTCGTTCTACGAATTTGGCTTTAATCCGCCAACCACTCAATCTCCAACAAGGTGACATCGCCACACTTTAATCGACCAAGGAAGATGTCACCTTCATGTACCTCACCAACGCCCTTTGGTGTACCAGTCATCACTACATCGCCATCTTGAAGTGTTGTGTAACTGGTTAATTCATCCAGGATAGTTAGCGGCGGATAGAGCATTTGGTTAACGTGACCTTTTTGTACACGAACACAGTTGATTAAGAGCTCAAGGTTAAGATCATTGATATCAATGTTATCCAAAGAGACAAACCGACTAAACACAGCAGAGCCATCAAATGCCTTAGCTCGCTCCCACGGCAACCCCTGATTTTTAAGCGAGGATTGCAAACCACGCTTGGTCAGATCCAATCCCAAACCAACCGCTGAATAACGTCCATCCTTGATCAAAAAGCAGATTTCAGCCTCATAATGAAGGGGCTCTTGATGGAATGAACGCAGAGTTGTTGATACGGAAGTTGCGGGTTTATTAAATACAACCATTTGCTCAGGCATTGCATTATTAAGCTCATGAATGTGTTCAACGTAATTTCGTCCAACACAAAGCACTTTACCCACTTCTACTTTCTTTTCTTCAACTTGAATAACACTCATCATTCTTCCCTGCAAAACAAAAATCCCATCATAATCTAACCTATTGACTTAACGACACTAAATAGCAACCTCTAGTGTAAAAAATAAGACATTCACCCCGTTTTGAGTTTTGTATCATCTAATTGAAACAGCAAAGTATTTGTAAAACAAATAGACAAAAAAGCCAGCACGAGGCTGGCTTTAGATCAATGAGCTTGAATAATAGTTCTCGCTAAACCCTATTATAGGTAGTAACGAGCACCTAACGCCCATTTGTCATCAGTTTCACGACCATTGTCGTCATTTAGGTCAAACTGGTAACCCGCGTAACCAACAAATTTAGGCGTGAAGTTGTATTCTGCTTGTAGTGCCATTTCTTCACGAGCAGTTTCTGTTTTAGAGTTCTTAAACTCTTTACCTTCCACCATCTCATAGTTAACACTCAAGTTTAGGCTGTTCGCCAGAGCGTATGCGATGATCGCCTCGTACGCATCACTTTCTTCTAAACGGTCACCTTTTGCACTGAAGTTCATGTTTTCGTTTGAACCATAAACTGCAGCAAGGAATAGGCCTTGGCCGTACGCACCGTAAGATGCTGATACAACGTGTGATTCCGCCGTGTGCTTACCTGCATATGCAGGGTGCTGGAAATCACCGCCATTGTAAGAGTAACCGATTTTAGCGCCCATGATTGAGTAAGAAAGCGCAGCTTGCACACGGTCATCGTATTTAGCACCGCCAGTTATAACTCCAGCATCGTTGCGCGTGTAATCATCGTTTGCACCCTGCCAACCAAGACCAAAGTTGATCACACCCGCTTCACCCAGCTCGATGGCATTACGGTAAGAAAGCATTTTATCCGCACGGCCAGTGCCAAGGTTTCCATGATCGTCATAGATGAAGTCGTTGGCAAACGCGATTGGCATATCTGCAATACCTGCGACATCGTAGTAAGGTGACCATTGCGTACCACCTACTGCACGACCATAAACCTCATGTGTTATACCTAAGTAACCTAGACGAGTTTTAAACGACTCTTCACCACCGTCTAAGTAGTTTAGCGCCCATTCACCACGTGCGTCTGCGGTGAAGCCATTACCCAAATCCTGTGTCGCAGAGATATTGATACGAGGAGAGTTAGTACCCACATCCGTGTCACCTTGCTCTGATCCATTTAAATTAACAGAAACGTGGCCGCCCATCGAAAATGTTGTGCCATCGTTATTATATAGTTCCACTGCAACTGCTTGAGTACCGAAGGTTGCTGCCGCGATTGCCGCTGCTAATAATTTTTTATTCATTTCTAAATCCATTACTTATTAGTTGGTTAGTCAGTTTTAGACCCGGCTTTGGTTCACTTTCGTAAAAACGAAATGATGAACAAAGAGAGGAATACAAAGGCTATCCGAGGCATCGTTTCCACCAGATTAGTTTTACCTTTGTGTAACAACTGCCGACACTTTATTTGATTAGTTCCTGACAACCGAGTGAAAAGATCTCAGACAAAACCTAAAAAGCAATCGTTTACTTAGTCTTTAAGAAATCGAGAAATAAAAACCTTACAATAAGAAATGCTTTAGAGAGAGTTAGCTCACAAATAGCTGATGATTCGCTATTTTTAGGCCAAACTTCCCTGCCAAATTGAAATGTTTACTTACATTTAGGGTCAAGAAGCAATTCAGGAACTTTTTGAAAAAAACACAGTCTTTAACGGAGAGGAAAAAACCTCAAAAAAGATAAACCTTTCTTTTTATAAGTGGTATGAGAAGGGGAACTTATTCTTTCCAGCAATAAAAGTGCAATCAAATCATAACTTAACAGAAATCTATCTTTCATTTTCAGCCTTTACCTTAGCGTCATCAACACATCGGGCAAGAAAGCCCATCGATTACAACTAGGGTAATAAGAAAATGAAAAAGGCAGCACTAACTACTGCAATTCTTACAGCATTGGTATCAGCACCATCATTCGCAGCAACTGTATACAAAAACGACGGTACTGAATTAAAAGTTGGCGGCCGCGTTGAGTTTCGTGGTGACTTCATCGGTTCAGACGGTGCTGAAGTTGAAGGTTCTATGGAAGATAAAAGCCGTGCTCGTCTTAACCTAAAAGGTAAAACAGACATCGGCAACGGCCTTTCTGCTTTCGGTGTTTACGAAGCCGAACAAAAAACGGGCAAGAGTGAATTCAAAAACCGCTACATGTATGCAGGCGTCGACTCTGATATCGGTGCTTTCTCTGTAGGTCGTCAAGACATGGCTGCAGTCATCATCTCTGACATGACGGATATCACTGAATTCTCTGGTGTTCAGCAAGTTATTGATTCGTCTTCTGATAAGCAAGACAGCGTTTTCGCATACCGTGGTGCGTTTGATGCACTACAACTTCAAGCAACCTACCAAGCAAACTCTAGCGATAACGAAGATAAATACGGCATCTCTGGAATGTACTCACTACCAATGGGCCTCGACTTTGGTCTTGCATACTCTGGTGGCGATGTAGATAAAGATAACTCTGAAGATCAAATTCTAGGTGGTATCGCTTACTCGATGGACAACCTTTACCTAGCAGGTACTTATTCTCAAGGTTCCCTGACTGACTCTGAAGACTTTACGGCTTACGAGCTAGTCGCAAGCTACAAAGTAGCTAGCAAAGTGACACTTGCAGCTCTATACACAGCTCAAGAGAATGATCCAGACAACGGTTCAAAGTACGACACCGTTGAAGGTATCGAGCTTGTTGGTTACTACAAACTAAATAGCAACTTCCGTACTTACCTGTCTTACTACATCAACCAACTTGATGAAGCAAAAGATGCAACAACAGGTCTAGTAACAGAAGGCGAAGATACACTGCGCCTAGGCGTACGTTACGATTTCTAATTCACTCTTGTCCTAAGAGCGAGTCCACTTGGCCAGCACCTTTGCTGGCCATTTTTTATGTAACCCAACACAACTCGATAAGTCTTCACACTATCCAAGCCTCGCTCAGCAATGAAAAACGACCGTAACGACGCCTACTTCTGCCCTCTTTTAATGCGATTGATCACTAAGTTAGTGCATTTCATCTAATCGACAACATAGAAAAACCAAAAAACCATTTAAAATCAAATATATAAAAGTTGGCACGTGTTCTGCAATATTATTTATGCAAATGCATGGCAGCGTTTGTGCTTCTCGTTCTTTGTACCTGTTATAACAGGCACGTCCTTTGAATTGGTAATGTCGCCTCCCTCTGGGAGGCATTTTTTTATTGGCGCGAAAAACAATAGGACGTATGATCCCGCCACCTCTATCAAACTGGAATTTTTCAATTGAATCATCATCCTGTTCAAGGTGCGTCCTGGATGCTAACAGCTGGCTTGGCATTCGCCATAGTGAACAGCTTCGCCCAAATTGCTAGCATCAACTTTGGTGTCTCTTCCACCACATTTGCGTTATTCCAATATGCAATCGCCTTGTTTGTTATTCTGCCCTACCTACGTACACTTGGGATTAGGCGTTCTTTAAGAACCCAACACTTTGGCTGGCATGCATTCCGCATTTTTCTCTCTGTTATCGGGATTCAACTTTGGTTATGGGCTCTCGCTTACCCAGT
>NZ_JADDYG010000725.1:53850-60353 GCF_015163535.1 Vibrio sp. OPT46
CTCCACCACATTTGCGTTATTCCAATATGCAATCGCCTTATTTGTTATTCTGCCCTACCTACGTACACTTGGGATTAGACGTTCTTTAAGAACCCAACACTTTGGCTGGCATGCATTCCGCATTTTTCTCTCTGTTATCGGGATTCAACTTTGGTTATGGGCTCTCGCTTACCCAGTTCCAATTTGGCAAGGCATTGCACTTCTCATGACCTCTCCGTTATTTGCCACAGTTGGTTCTGGCTTGTTACTCAAAGAGAAAGTAGGTACTGCACGCTGGCTCGCTACATTGACGGGGTTTGTTGGTGCCATGATCATTCTTGAGCCTTGGGCAGACTCATTTACATGGGCGACCCTGCTCCCTGTTGGCGCCGCATTTTTCTGGGCAGCGTATTCATTAATGGTTAAAAAAATGTCGGTAAACGATCCGCCTTCAACCATGGTCGTCTATTTGTTACTGCTGATAACGCCATTTAATATCTTGTTAGCGATACCGACGTTTACTATGCCAGATACGTGGACGATATGGGGTGTGCTTTTAGCCGCAGGTGCACTTACAGCACTCGCTCAGTGGGCTATCGTTAAAGCATATGCAGTAGCAGACGCCTCATTTGTGCAACCATTTGATCACGCCAAACTGCCTTTGAATGTTGTTGCTGGTTGGTTGGTGTTTGGTTGGGTGCCACCTGGTCGTTTATGGTTAGGTGCTGCGATTATTATTGCATCTATTGCGTTTATTACGCATTGGGAAGCGAAAAAGACAAAGTTAGTTGAAAGAAAAATCTAATTTAAAAGTTCTATATTTTCAGGAAAGGAAATGAGGAACCCATATGAGTCAACCAATCAAAATTACACTGTATCGCTGGGCTGGTAGTTGGGGCCCATTCAAAGTCAATATTCCTTGTGGTGAATGTACATTAACCAAGGATATTTTAAAGGATACTTTTGAAAACGAACTAGCCGATGTGCCCGTTGAACTTGAAGTAAAAGATTGGTTATCGCACTGGTGGGAACCATTAAAAGCTGGTGCTTGGCATGCACCCATTATTCTTGTCGAAGGGAAAGTTATCAGTCAAGGAGAAGCATTGAATCGGGGTGTGCTTGTACAGTCTGTTATTGCTGAGTGGGTAAAACGCGATGAGCTAAAAGGCAACATTGTTTATGGTAAAGCAACTTGCCCTTACTGTGTCAAAGCCAAACAATTACTTGACGAGGCTGGCGTTCAGTATGAGTACCATGATGTAGTTAAAGACAGCGCCGCCTTATACCGCATGATTCCTGAAGTAAAAGCCATCATTGGCGAAAAAACACCGGTAACAGTGCCGCAAATCTGGTTAGATGGAAAATATATTGGAGGCGCTGACGATTTAGAAAAGTGGTTATCAGCAAAGGGGCTAGATAAAGTGCCTAACAATGTTGTGGAGATACCAAGCCAATCCGCGTAATTCTAGATTTAAATGTCATCAGTCTTTGAGTAGCGTTTTGCCAATGTTGTGCAATATGTTGGCTACTTACTAACAACAAAACAGAGAAAAGCAAAAAGCCCTGATTTTTCAATCAGGGCTTTTTAAATTATTTCGCCAGTTTTTTAATAACACGAGCAAAAACAGAAGCTTTTTTCTTCTTCGCTTTACCGTAAAGCGCTTTGTGCATCGCGTCTTTTGCAATCATCTGGCCAATATAAGCACCACCAAGTTCGTTACCCATGACCTTCTCCTGAATGTATTGACTTAACTATGTTGTAATTTTACACCACAATTAAATAAAAACAAGACTCCAGTCACATTTATTTTGTAATTAACTTTCAGTTTGATTTTCGTGGATTTCTTGAAATGAGCGTCTATCGCTTAGGTTGTTGGTATGTTTTACCCGCTGCGACGTACGTATCTTTCTGTTTGATTTCAAAGAATGTTTCAAAGAACCACGCAGCAAACTTGATCAAGTGATCGCCTTCATTCATGACGTGCTCTACGTATTCTTGCTCTTCTCCGGACTCATCTTCTTGAGTGGTAATATGGTAAATACGTTTCTCACCATCAACTTCTGCAAGGCCAAACTGACCCGTTAGGGATTGCGCCGCTTGTGCAACTTCTTCTTCCTCACACGCCTTCAAGATTTCAAGTGCCTTTGGCATGCTTTCTTGCTGAGTAATTTCTTTTACCAGTGTTTCAAATTCGTTTTGTTGCATTCTTTCACCTAACGATTAGAGATCGGATAGCCATTGGGCAGAAATGTATTCCAAGCTTGAGAGAAGTATCAAGGTTCGCCCTCTTCCTTTCAAACCAAGTCATTCAGTATACACAACAGGCCAGACTTAATTTAGCTGCGCATTTTAGAAAGCCGACCTTCTGGTTGCAAGTATATTCAGATGGAAGTTTCTGCTTGAACCGTCCCTTCTGGCACTTTACGAAATTGGCTTAGTACAAGAACAAAGCAAGAAAGTAACGCAATAAACAAATAAAACACCCCAAGCTGCTGCTGATTCGTAACCCATGAGTCTACTAAGTACCCACCAAACAAACCTGCTAAACACATTTGAATAGAACCAGATAGCGCAGAAACCGCGCCTGCCTGTTGCTTATGTGGGGAAAGTAGCAAACTGATCGATACCGGGAATGACATTCCTTGAGCAAAACTTAAACACGTGAATGCCGTCAGCAATGAAAATACACTGAAGGGGGTAACCAACAACATGAAGCCTGCAACAGCAACAATCGCGAAACTCATCAGCAAGATTTGCTGAGCTTTGTAACGAGCATTGATCAAGTTCAGCACTAAGCTACCCGTCAGCAAACCAACTGATGGTATGATCATCAAAGAGCCGTAATCTGCCGCCGTTAATCCTAACTCTTGTTGCATTAAAAATGGATACAAGGAGAGAGTAACCAGAGCCGATAAATAACTAAGCCAGTTGTAGCTCGCACTACCAATCACTTGTGTATTCGTTAACAGACGCAAATAGTTCGCGCTTACTTCGCCTACTTTAAATTTTCTCTTCGGATAAGGCAGCGTTTCTGGCAGCACCAATAAACCAAGTGTAAAAATTGCCATTAAGTAAATCAGTACAAACACGAAGACAGCATGCCAACTCAGGTGAAAAGCAATCCAGCCACCAAACAGCGGAGCAATAATTGGCATCACTGAAGCAGTGACTGAAATATAAGATAGCGCTTTGGTTAATTGCATACCGTCATAACTATCACGCAGTACTGACCGACCAAGTACCGAAGCGCTGCCCGCTCCTAGGCCTTGCAGTAACCGTCCCGCTTCAAGGGCAACAATGTTGTCCGAAAACGCGATGCAAATAACCGTACCAACTAGATATACACTTTGCCCCAGAATAAACACCGGCCGACGACCAATCGCATCAGACAATGGGCCGTAAAAAAGCTGAGAGATACCGAAGCCAACGAGAAATAGCGTGACGAGATTCTGAATCGAATGTTGCGGCAAATTCAAGTCATGACCAATCAACGGCAAAGAAGGAAGATAAATACTAACGCCAACTTGGCCTGTGGCAATGATCATCATCGCTAATAACAATGGTGTTTTACGCAAACGTTCCTCCTACTTTGTGACAGATTGATGGCAAACAGTGTATATTTGATACTCAAAGATGATAATCAGCTAAGTTGGAAAGGAATTAATTCCCAAGGAGATACAATGGACTGGATTCAAAGCGTGAAGAGTTATATTCGTGTGGTCGAAGAAGGTAGCTTTAATGCAGCAGCGCGGAAACTCAATACCACCAGCTCAGCTATCAGTAAGCGAGTTCAATGGCTAGAAGATAAAATTGGCGTTCAACTACTCAAACGTACGACCCGCTCAATTAGCCAAACTGAAGCTGGTGCGCTGTTTTATCAACGAGCAAAAAGTCAGCTTGATTCATGGCAATCGGTATTAGATGAAACTCGCTCAGTCAACCAATCACCAGCGGGGTTATTGAAAATTGGCGCGACACTGGCGGTTGGTTCTAAGTTTTTGGTGCATTACCTAGATGATTTTCTTGATAAATATCCAGACATCACACTTCAATTAACAACAACGCTACCAGGCCAATTGCCAGAGCTAAGCTTAGACCTGTTTATTAGCCGGGAATTAGAGCAACTGAACTCTCTAAGTTTCAAAGCTACTGCACTTTTCGAACATAAAGCCCAGTTTTACGCCGCGCCTAGTTACCTAAAGAAATATGGCACACCACAATGCGTTGAGGATCTGACAGAGCATAATGTCCTGATTTGGGGAGAAAAACCCTCACGAGAAATCAAAACAAATCGAGGCAAACGTATCAGCTTGTCCGGTAACTTTGCCACGACCAACCCAGAAGCGCTGTTTCATGGTGCCAAAAGAGGCATGGGTATTTTGATGACGAACAACGTCATGATCAAAGATGATCTCAAATCCAGCGCGTTAGTCCCTATCCTGCCCGATATCACAGCGGATAAAGCCACTGTATATGCCTACTATCCAAAGCTGGATTATCAGCATACCCGAACTAAGCTATTCCTCGATTATCTCAAATCACGATTGGAAGAGGAGAAGCGCGCCTAGCTTAGCGTTTTTATCGTTATAGCTTTAAAAGGTTCAAGCATAAAAACATGAAAATAATGATTTGTTCGTTCACAAAATTTGAAAAATCTGCCTTAGTAACCGATAGTTTATTTGATGCATATCAAATAATAATTCGTCGTGTCTTACACGATATGTTAATAACAACGCTAGGTGAAATGCTCAATGGGTCAGGTACAAATCAGTTTCCACAAAATTGATGAGATATTGAAGCTAAACGGCACGGCTCAGCTAAACCGAGTCACGCTAGATATTCATCAACACTTGCAGAGCCATTGCACTTGCGTTGTAGAAGTTGCGCATCTTCAGCATTCGGCTCATACCATCTCCTTCGCCAGCAATGGAAAAATTACAGACAACCTAAGCTACCACCTTTCAGGCACCCCCTGTGAAAAAGTGGCGAAAGACATTGGCGAACATATTTTCTATCAAGACCAGGTATACAAGCGTTTTCCTGAAGATCAGATGTTTCAAGAAGATGGCATTCAAGCTTACATTGGCCTGCCATTGAAGACACAAAATGGCGAAGTTCTGGGAATTTTACTGTCTACCTTTACCCGAAGCATCCACGCGAAAGAAGCGCAAGATATCCTCGACTTC
Organism: Vibrio sp. OPT46; assembly: GCF_015163535.1. NCBI lineage: Bacteria > Pseudomonadati > Pseudomonadota > Gammaproteobacteria > Vibrionales > Vibrionaceae > Vibrio > Vibrio sp. OPT46. Next base: position 59,017 of record NZ_JADDYG010000725.1, read on the forward strand.
CACCGATTTTATGCCAATGTCATTATTCATAGCTTACGTGAAAAGTGGGTCAGTGAACGTTCAGATAAGCTTCTTAATCAGCTTAGCTATGAGGTATCGCATGATAACCTAACTGGACTGCTCAACCGTAGCTGTTTAGCTGATACCTTGGAGACATTAACGCAGCAGGCGACTCGCCCATTCAGTTTGGCGTATCTTGATATCGATAATTTCAAATCGATCAATGATATCAACGGAAACTATATCGGCGACCAAATCATTAAGTTCACAGCTAACGCCATTCAACAGAGCTTGTCGTCGCCAAACAATGCGTTCCGTGTTGCAGGAGATGAATTCGCCTTCATCACGTACGACGAAGATCCTGTCGCCGTGTGTCAGGAAGTACTCGACAAAATTGAAAGCGGCTACAGCGACAAATCTAACCGGATTTCTTTCACCGTTAGTATTGGGATTGCGCGTGCCCCAGTACATATGTTGAACAGCGATGAGCTGATTTTGAATGCCAGTCTCGCTCTCAAAGATTGTAAAAAACACCGCGATACACGGATTCAGCATTACGACACACACCTCAGTGCTTTATACCACCGTAGGACACAGCTTATTGAGGCAATGCGAATCCAGCTAAGTACTGATATACAAGACAGCGATGAGTTGTATGTAGTGGTTCAACCGATCGTCGATATCACGAGCGACCGCTGGAATTACTTTGAAATTTTGACTCGTTGGAATAGCAATATCTATGGAAATATCTCTCCAGCGGAGTTCATTGAAGCTGCCGAACAATCAGGCCTGATTATCGAGTTAGGTGAACGGATTATTGAACTCGCGTGTATCGCAAAGCAAGAACTCGAAGCGAACCTAGGCTATAAAGTCAAACTCTCCATCAATTGCTCAGCGTATGAGCTGGTTGATTCCAACCGTTATATTAATCACTTAACCAACATGGTTGAAAAGTATCAGCACGAAGCAAAAGACTTTGTTATAGAGCTCACCGAGACCGTCTTACTCTCACAAAGTGGCCGTGAACAGATGGTACTTAACTCGTTGCGATACTTGGGTTTTAAAGTTGCACTGGATGATTTTGGTACGGGATACTCAAGCTTGAACTATATACACAATTATCCGATTGATAGCATCAAAATCGATGCTACCTTTGTGCAGAACATGCTCTCAAATACAACCTCTGAACAAGTAGTGTTTTTGATAGCGCAATTGGCAGAGCTGCTCGATGTGGATTTAATTGCCGAAGGCGTAGAAGACGATAGAGCACTACAAAAGTTAATTGAAATGGGCTGCCACTACATCCAAGGTTATTTTTACTCTCGTCCACACAGTGT
>NZ_JADDYG010000725.1:60363-87234 GCF_015163535.1 Vibrio sp. OPT46
TGATGTGGATTTGATTGCCGAAGGCGTAGAAGACGATAGAGCACTACAAAAGTTAATTGAAATGGGCTGCCACTACATCCAAGGTTATTTTTACTCTCGTCCACACAGTGTTGAAGAAATCGTACACCTGATAAATGAACGTGAAGTGCGGAGTGCCTAACGTACTGAACAGACTGCTGTCATAGAATTCAAATCTAGTTAATGCACAAAGTAAAAGAGACCAAGCTATGCTTAGTCTCTTTTTGTTTTTTGAGCGAAGTACTTTATTACAGCACTGCTTTCTCTTTATCGCGTAATAGTCTATCCATTTCATCTCTGTTCGCGACAAAAGTAGCCATCTCTTTCTTAGGAACAGAACTCGCCATTGGGATATTTGCTCGCATAGCGTTAACTGGACGGCCGTATTCAATCAACTCATAGTGAAGGTGTGGCCCTGTCACTCGACCTGTTTTACCAGAAAGACCGATACGCTGGCCTCGAGAAACCTTTTGCCCTTTCTTCACCAAAATCTTACTTAGGTGTAAGTAACGGGTTTTATATTTGCTGCCGTGCTCAACAACCACGTAGTTACCCGCATAAGGGTGTTTACGAGTCATGATCACTGTACCATCACCAGTAGAAACGACTGGTGTACCGGTTGGTACAGCAAAGTCAGTGCCGTTGTGCGGCGCAACACGCCCCGTTACTGGATGTAAACGATTAGGGTTGAAGCCAGAACTGATACGCCAACGACTACTTACAGGGTAACGCTGGAATGCGCGCTGTAAGCTTTCACCTTTGGCATTGTAGAATTGACCATCAGTATGAAGGTAAGCGGTGATCTCGCGGCCGCGATTATAAATCTTAATCGCCTCAATTTCGTTCTTACCTGTTGGTACACCATTGATGCTTTGTGAGCGGCGAACAACTTCAAATCGATCACCTGCACGAAGATCACGTCCAAAGTTAAGTTGTTCTTTGAGTAAGCTTACGACTTGACTCACTTCCGCCGACGTTAAACCTAAACGACTCGCAGAAGAAGAAAAACTGCCTTGAATAACGCCAACTAAAGGTTCTTGGCTCCACACGCCAGGAATGGAAATATCAGTAAAGTCATAGCTACCATCACTATTCAGCTTGTAGACCACTTTATCTGCAATAGAAAATTGCAGTTCCATTTTCGCTAACTCGCCTGTCGCATCATCACGCCAGAAACGGAGCGTATTGCCCGGCTTAAGTGTATCAAGTGCCAAGTAGTTCAAATCCGTTTCCATTACTTTCATTAACGAGCTGTAACCGAAACCGAGCTGACTAAAAATAGTGCTTAGGTTATCACCTGCTTGGATTTGATATTCGAAGTTCGGGGGAGTGACAACTTCGGCAGTTGTCGCATCAAGAATTTTTTCAACGACCTGAGATTCAGGTAGGTTCAATGCGATGGTTTTGGTTAAAGATGACTCTTTGAGAGAGTGAGAAACACCAATCGCAACTAAAACTGGCAAGGAGTATAACAGCAGCGCTCTACGACTTGTCAGATTCGGCAACCGTCTTGTAATTTCATTTGTAGACACGGGAATTACTATCTCCTTTCAAACAAGGCTCATAGCTTATGCATTCCCGAATAAGAAATCACTAGGAAATTTCGAGATCTAGCGCAGAAAATACTGAATTTTTACAGAACTCAAAAAAAATTCATCACTGTTGCATATGTAAGTTATTCCCTACACGCTGTAATGTGGATGAATTGAATTGATTTGGCGTGTCTGCCATTGCTTGATCGTCACCGTGCGCTAAATATGAAAGCGTGATAGTTGTATCACTTTTCCATTCGAGCTGAGTAAATTTCACGCGGTCACCAACAAAAATACTGTCTAAAAGGACAACTCTGCTCGGCACGGGGTCAAACTTGAACAAGCCAACATAGTTAAACGAACCGCTACCTTGTGTCGTTACAATCATCGGTGCAACAACCCATGAAACACCTTCAATCTCACGCTGGCTAATCGACGCAGTTGGAACAAGTACCTGACCTTTCGTCGCACCTGCATCATAGTCACCTATCAAATAGCCGTTTTCTTTATCCCACTCATCAAGAAAAGTGACCGCACCCTGCTCGGGGACTTGGATCGTCCAAGGATTACGTGCAGTGATACCAAGCGTCTCTTGCACAATAACGTTCGTTTCTACTTCTGTTTGAGGAAACTTAGCCATGATCTCGTCATCAGACAAACTAAAACGATAAACACCTGCGATCACAACCACAACCAATAAAACGATTGGAATAAGTAGAATAAGTGGTATCGGCAGGATTTTTTTGTGAGTCATGAAGAGTTCCTTGTTTCAAGGTATAAACGAAAAGCGAGTATACCATTGTATACCCAAATGATTTCACCTCTTCAAGTGTTTCAAAATTAAACTAAACTGATTGTATCCAAATAGTTTCAAGTCCAGAGCTCATAACGAGCTAGTGACACAAGCTCTGTGCTCTAGGTCTATTGGTGTATTGGGACAAATAGGTAATCACGATGACAAAAACCATTCATACATGCGAGTGCGCCTGCGGTTTAGTTGAGATCCGTTGTAAGGGAGAGCCCACCCACACGTCTGTCTGCCATTGCTTCGAATGCCAAAAACGAACTGGCAGTGTTTTTGGGGTACAAGCTCGCTTTGAAAAAGAGCACGTCACTTTAAACGGTGAAGTCACTAGCTATACCCGAATTGGCGATGATGGCAGTGAGGTTCAGTATGACTTTTGTCCATCCTGCGGCACGACAATGAGGTTGTTCGTTTCTGCATACCCGGAAATCATGATCATTCCCGTCGGTCTATTTACCGATAAAGAGTTCCACCAACCTACCGTTTCAGTCTATGAACAAATGAAACACGGGTGGGTGAGTTTCGAATGCACAACGGAACACATCTGCTAGCGAGCAATCCGCGTTCACGTATTTACTTTGGCTCGGACAAACGACCTATAAGTGAGATTTTTTTGAGAATGATCAATCGAGTTTTACTGTAAAGGGTTTCGTAACTCGGTGTGAGCGTTATAATCGGCTCCTAATATTTGGTTGGGGTTTATTGTGATTTCCAGACTTCCTCGTTGGGTGGAATATGGCGCGTTTCTACTAGCTCTTCTCGCGGGCTGCGTCAACGCCGTTGGTCTTCTCGGCTTTCAACACCAAGCGATAACTCATCTTTCGGGAACCGTAACTCAGCTAGGGAACAGCTTGCTAACAGGTGTGGATAGCTCCATTCACCTGCTCTTCATCGTATTTAGCTTTTTGATTGGCGCTGCCTTTAGCGGCTTTTTTATTGAAAGCAGTGCGTTAAAACTAGGGCGAAGATATGGTGTTGCACTGTGCATAGAAGGGAGCTTGCTCTTACTCAGCTTGGGCTTTTTGGTGCAAGGGGATTTGTACGGCCAATATCTAGCATCAGCAGCATGTGGATTACAAAACGCAATGATCACCACGTTTAGCGGCGCAGTAGTCAGAACCACACATATGACCGGAATCATCACCGATCTAGGGATTATGATTGGAGAGAGCTTGAGAGGTCGTCAATTTGACCGACGTAAAGCAAAATTATTCCTATTCATTTTCTTTGGCTTTTTGTTTGGCGGCGTCGCGGGAGCGGCTCTATTTACGGTATATGGTTTATATACGCTGGTTTTCCCAGCAATATTGGCTTTTTCTACAGCTCTGATTTACTGGAGTTACCTATACATACTTAGCCGTCAACAAAAAGCATAAAATTTCGATCCGATTGAAGCGACATGCTTCAATCGGATTTGGCTCAATAGGTTCACACTGCAACGGTACAAGAAACGCTGAACGGTATTTTGACACCACTAAAAACCTTAGAATAGATAAGGCTAACTGAATTTCTGGCAAAGAAGTTAGTTAGATCAAAATCACATTTGTTTACCATTTTATTATTCCAGTCACAATGCGCCCCATAATTCACTGCGCAATTCGCCCCTCGTGCTACAATTTTCTAACACAAGCAACATATTCGCATACACTTAGACGTTATTTGACCAATTACCCGACAAATCGGCTGAATAACTAGATGTATTTAATGAATAGTATTGCAATGGATGCAGTTTGCGGGTACCCTCCGCAAAACTGTGATTAAATACGGATGTTTAGTGAATATTTATGTCATGGAAATGGCAAGTATTGACTAGTAGTAACACGAGACAACTATGCATAACACCACTAATGCTACTGAAGCTCCTAAGGGCAACTTTTGGATGTTTTTCATCCCTTCCCTAATTGGTCTTCTACTCTTTATGGCTCCGATCTCTTACGATGGTGGCCTAACCATTCCCGTTGCCGTGATGGCAAAAGTCATCCCAGCGGTGTTAGGCGATACCTTGATTGCTATCGTCACCAGTATCATCGCTTTCATGGCCGTTGCTTCTGTTCTTTGCAAAATTTTTAAGCCAGCTGCAATTTTACGTAATGGTTTTTTAAACGGTCTCTTCAACCCATCTCCACTTTGGCTCGTTGTTCGTTTAATCGGCGGCGCTGCCGTGTTAATGACGTTTTTCCAAGTGGGTCCAAAAGCAATTTGGGAAGAAAACACTGGCGGGCTTGTTCTTACTGGTCTCCTACCTACTCTGTTTGCCGTTTTCATTTTCGCGGGTTTACTGCTTCCGCTTCTTTTGAACTTCGGTCTTCTGGAGCTATTTGGTGCGTTACTCAGTAAAATAATGCGTCCGGTATTCAACCTACCTGGCCGCAGTGCAATTGACTGTATGGCATCTTGGTTAGGCGACGGAAGTGTTGGTATCTTGCTAACCAGCAAGCAATACGAAAATAAGTTCTATACTCAGCGTGAAGCGGCTGTTGTCGGGACCACTTTCTCAGCAGTATCGATCACGTTTAGCCTAGTTGTTATCGCTCAGGTAAAACTAGAGCACTTATTTTTGCCTTTCTACGGCGCTATCTGTCTAGCTGGTATCGTAGCTGCGATTATCATTCCTCGCCTGCCTCCGCTTAGTCTGAAGAAAGATCGCTACATTGACGGCAGCAACCCAGATAAAGACGCAGATGCAGTGCCAGAAGGCCACACCACATTCTCTTGGGGTATGGATCTAGCTCTTAAGCGTGCTGGTCAAGTCACATCGGTTCAGTCTGTATTTAAAGAAGGCGTACACAACGCAGTCGACATGGTATTTGGCGTATTACCTGTAGTGATGGGTCTTGGTACCGTTGCATTGGTGATTGCAGAATACACGCCTGTATTTGCAATTCTGGGTCAACCGTTTATCCCATACCTAGAGCTACTGCAAGTCCCTGAAGCTGTTGCAGCATCACAGACAATCGTTGTTGGCTTTGCGGATATGTTTATTCCAGCAATTTTAGCGGCCTCAATCGATAACGAAATGACACGTTTTGTTATTGCGGCAATGTCAGTAACTCAGCTTATCTACATGTCGGAAGTAGGTGCCCTACTGTTAGGCAGCAAAATTCCAGTAAACATTGTAGAGCTCTTCGTAATCTTCATTTTACGTACGTTAATCACATTACCTGTGATTGCTGGCGTTGCTCATCTTATTTTCTAAAATCGAGACGTCAATAAACAAAGGCTCCGCATCGTCGGGGCCTTTTTTATACCTAAAACTCCGTCCACATTAGACTTTTAGTAAAAAGCTCATAATTTACAAAGACAAAACTTCAACAAAACACCTGTCAGCACCAACAAAATTTTCATCACCTCACCTGTAAAGCCAGTTGATGCCACTGTTTGTTAAGCAATTCTTTTCATTATGACGATTTCATTAATTGAGCTCGCAAACATGATCACACTCACAAGTTTTAACGTAAATTGTCGGTTTGTTTAAATTTGGTTAAAAAAGACGACAAATGAGTTCATGTTTTTGACAAAGATGTCGATAAAAATATAACCAAACACAATAGGTTTCTCTTTATGCCCAATTCGCTCGGTTTAAAAGAGGCGAAAGCAAAGTGGAACCAACCGGGAGAATCAGAGGAAAGCTCATGAAATTCAGACATAAGGTTGTCACAGCCTCTTCATTTTTGCTGCTAATTACCGTGTCGTTATTGTCGACACAACAAGTTATGACCATCCGCTCCCAAACTCAGGAGCAAATCGACTCAAGTGTAAACGAGATATTGACCAGTGTTGGTAACACTGTGCACTCAGAAATGAATGCAAAGAAGGATCTCGCTCGCTCCATTACTGAAGTGATTGAGCTTGACCCCAGTTCACATAGCTATGTTCAAAACATACTTGAAAGACCCACGCCAAAAAGCAGCTTCCTTGCCATCGGTTTTGGTTATGAAAGTAATGGCTTTGTGATTGAAAATGACGACGGCTGGGATGCGGGCCCAGACTACGACCCACGTCAGCGTCCTTGGTTTATTGCAGCTAAGAGCAAAGGCGATTTGGTCGTAACCGATCCGTACGTCGATGCGTCTTCGAAAAACGTTATCATCTCTGTTGGTACGCCAGTAAAAGAAAATGGCCAGTTTTTAGCCGGTATGTTTTATGACCTCGAATTAACTACCCTTTCTGATCTCGTCAACCAAGTGAATCTGTTTGATGCTGGTTACTTATTTTTGGTCACCGCTGATGGCACAACCATTGCTCACCCTCAAAGTAAGTATAACGGCGAGAAGGTCGGTAGCTACCTCCCGCAAATCGAACTTACGCAATCAGCACAACATGTTGAGATTGATGGCAACCGCTACATGGTTAACCTGACTCACATTCCTGGCGAGAACTGGTACGTAGGTTCGGTGATCGATGAAGCTGTTGCCTATTCTGCCGTAGGAGAGCTTCGTAACAACGCTATTATTTATTCAATCATTGCCGTGATTGCATCTATTATCGCCCTAACTCTGTTGATTCGCACTCTCATGCGTCCTTTGGACACGCTAAACAATGCGATTAAAGATGTAGCATCAGGGAAAGGCGACCTTACACAACGCCTCGAAACAGATACTGACCAAGAGTTTTCTGAGCTTGCCACAAACTTCAATACGTTCATGGAGAACTTACAACAGCAAATCATTGAGTCGAAACGTATTTCTGATCAAATTTTAAACGGAACTCAAATCACCGCTGAGGGCGCAAAAGACTCGGCAAGCGCAATTCACACTCAGCTGCAAGAGCTAGAACAACTTGCTACCGCGATGCATGAGATGTCTGTCACCGCGACAGAGGTTGCTAATAATGCGCAAGGTGCGGCAAGTGCAGCCAAAGAAGCCGACCAAGCAACGGTTGAGGGTTCTTCTATCGTTGGTGAATCGACACAAACGATAAACATGCTTTCCGATAGCATTGACCTTGCAGTCGAAGAAGTACAAGTGTTGGAATCTGCTACCGCCAATATCGAAACGATTCTAAAAGTCATCAACGATATTGCGGACCAAACGAACTTACTCGCGTTGAATGCCGCAATCGAGGCTGCACGTGCGGGAGAATCTGGCCGAGGCTTCGCCGTTGTTGCAGATGAAGTACGTACACTGGCACAACGTACTCAAGAGTCGACAACAGAGATTCGTACTATGATTGAGCAACTACAATCTGGCGCTTCATCTGTGGCAAATGCCATGCATCAAAGCAAAGGTAGTGCTATAGAGGCCGTTGAAAAAGCGGGTTTAGCAAATAGTGCGTTACAACGCATTCGTGATGCGATTCAGCGTATTTCCGATATGAACTTGCAAATTGCCTCAGCAGCGGAAGAGCAAAGCCTCGTCGCTGAAGAGATCAACAACAATACGGTGAATATTAAAGACCTATCGACTCAAGTCGCCGAATCGGCAAATCGAACCAACGACGCGATGCAGGCGCAACAAGAAGATGTACATAAACAAGATCAAATCTTAAATAGATTTACTGTCTAACACTCATTTAAGCAAAAACAGCGAGCACCGGCTCGCTGTTTTTGTTTTTAACCCTCTACCCTAGTATTGGTCGATGTTACATGTGCCATGTTGGTGCTATTAAGCTCAACATTACAAGAACGCCGACTATGTGTCCTTTCAAGTTTAATTGAGCTCGACATGGATATAGCGATCATTAGAACGACGATAATAGCGGTCGTCCACTTTTAGATAAGTGAAATCTCCAATCTTTATGTAGGTACTATTCCGAGGAATTCGGTCATGGTAATAGTAACTGCGCCTTGGTCGTCGGGTCTCCACATAAATAACGTCACGATGTTTGTGTTTATGCTTGTGCTTGCGCTTGTGTTTATGATGGTGGTGATGCGCATGATGGTGATCGTACCCGTACCGATGTCCATGCTTATGCTTCGGGTCAGCCACCGCTTCTGTACTCAACACACCTAAAGACAAAATAACGCCAACCATGGCAAAAGATAATTGCTTTGACACAACAGAGCCTCTTATTCATATCAACATTGATATAATAGGAGGGTGAATCACTGTACATGTCAGCCTTTCGCTAAGGAGTTTTACTAAAAAGTCAGCGCTAACCGTGATTATCAGAGAAACGTCAAACATCACAAATGCTGATGACTTTGAGTGGCCTGGGTTCGGCTATGAATACAAAAAAGCCGCCCGTTTGAATACGAGCGGCTCAGTTTTTAAATAAGATAGCGTGGTTTTATACTGCTTGGGCAAACAGCAAGAAACAGCCGAATAGGAAGATCAAGCTCATTCCCATTGCGCCGCCACCAGCTTCATAAATATTGTCATCTTCTACCGGCACTCGGCGCACTTTCATGGTCATTGATAATGGGACAAAGACCGCGAGAAACACAAGAATAATCCCCGCGTAGCTGAGAATAGCTAGGAAGTGTTCTGGCGCAAATACAGCACCTAATAGTGGTAGCACAAAAGTAGTAACAAAAATCACTGGCTTACTTGCTTTCAGTAGGTCTGCATTTTGATCGTATAGCGCCATTGCAACACCTAAGAACGACGTTAGTAGTGCCAAACCAGTAAACATGGATAGGATGAACTCTAAGCCCTCGTATTGCTGACCTAGTACCGAGATCAACTCTGTTACGTTGGAGTATTGAACAAGCTCATGAGGTGGTAGATTGCCGACAACCGCTAACAACCATAATAGGTAACAAACAAGCGGAATAGTTGAGCCCACGATAATCATATTACGCAGCTGTGTTTTACTCGCTTCTTTGTTGTAAGTTACAAGCGATGGGATCACGACCATAAAACCGAAACTGGTGAAAAGCACCGAACTGGTTTTGATAAGTGCCATTTTATCGTCGCTCACAACCTCATCAAGTCCTTCAAACGAGACGCTTGGTGCAAGCGCAAAAAGTGTCAGGATCAGCGCTACGATCATGCCTAGGAACAAACCGCGATTCAGTTTATCTACTACCCCTGTACCTGCCGAAACAATGATACCAACTAAAAGAGTAAAACCGACTTGGCTTGAGATCGTAGATGTTGGAAGCCCAAATGAGGCTGTTACTTTTTGTACGAGATCACCCGCACCAATGATGTAAGCCATTAATAGACAAACTAACAGGGCGTAAAGCAAGCTGTTGGTTACCAACTGGCCTCCTTTACCAAGCGTTTCGCGAGCAATTGCATTCATGCTCACACCACCACCTACTTTACAACTGGCTTCAAGAAGGAGCAGCGCAGCATAAGTCGTTCCAGCCCAGATGAACAACATAAGAAGAGTGCCCCAAAGGAGGCCAAATTGAGCAAGCACCATTGGTATAGCAAGCATACCAGCGCCAAGAGCAGTACCTGCAACGATCAGGGAGCTACCGACAAGTTTTAGGTTCACGGTTAATACCTCTAAATTCAATCCGTTAATTTCTCACCAGTTGTGCTTTATCTAAAGCACACAACAAAACGCTCCGACTTAGTCAAAATTTAGTTACAAGAGCACTATGTTACAAGAGCCCTGTATGGCTAAGAAAACACGCAACAAAAGGTGGTTAATCATTTGCACATGAACACTTGAGAGTCGTTTTTGGCGATGTCATCGTTGATGAAATGTGCGCAACTTTGGGTTCGAAGCAAAATTGTTCATCTTAATTCATCAACCCCATTCGTTATGAATGGATTTGGTTCGAAAAGATTGTAAGGCATAAGCAGGACGATTGAAAAGCAAAAGGTCAATCTTATAGCGATATATTTTAACAACTCTTATCTTTTACCTAAGATGTGTTGTTTTTTTCGTCACTAATTAGTCTTTTATCGCTTAAAGAGAAGGAAGAACGTGCTCAATGGCTCAATTTGGCTGGGTGTACAGATTAATTTACAGTTTAAGTGAAGGTGTTAGATTCCAAGGACGTAGCCTAGATCGGACAATATCGCTATTATTCGCTGCGTACCGACACTGTTCGGTTCACATACCTCTAAACACTGATTTACGGTTCGAAAATATAGGTAAATGAGTGTCCGAATGCTGGGTGTGGTTCCCCAGCATTTGCATCCTTTCTTTTAGATGTCATCAATTGATCGAAATTGCGTAAATCTTGTATCGCCCGACTTTACGACTATGTTAATACGCTTTATCTAGCGCGCCAATGATATAAGTTAACACTGGAATACCCATATCGGCGACCTGCTTCTCAGTCTCACTCATATTTTCATGCGCCATCCGCAGCTCTACTTCACTTATCGATTCTTTGTGAAGGTAAAGCTCTTTGTAGTTCATCAATCGCTGTTGTGACTGTTGAATCAGTGTCACAACATTCTCTTTAGTCTCACGATGTTGCTGATCAATTTCACTAAATAAATGATCTAAAATGCGTTGCATTTTGCGAATAGAAGCTTTCGTTTCTATTGATTTGTATGATTGATACTTTTCCATTGAGTTAATAACTGACTAAAATATTTACGTTTTTATAAGACAGTTATTTTTATACTGATTGCAAAGCAGGTAAATATGTGGTGGTTAAACTGGTCCACTTCTTGCTCCGTTTAGGTCAAAACTGTCCTTTCAGGAGAGCACATGCAGGTAGACCCTATAATTCAAGCACTGATCGCAAGACGAAAATCGAATGGCCTCTCCCGTGAGCAAATGGCAAACATCGCTGGAATGAGCGTAAAAACATATCAAAGGATCGAGCGCGGAGAGTCCGATCTTAAACTCTCACAATATCGTGCCATATTGCGTTCGCTTCATTTGACTGACCTAGATATTGCTTTAGATGTACGTGATGTTCAGCATGTCACAGCAAATGACCTAACGGCCGTGGCGCGATTGCTCTCACCGGAAGCTCAGTCCCTGCTCGTTCGTCTATTATCGTTAGTCCTTGAACAAAAGAACAAGAAAGGTGATTAACGACATTGCTCATACCCAAACGATGAATGCCCTGTTGAGCGTTGAAACATGAATCGTTTAGACAAAAATAAAACTCGTCAAATGACGAGTTTTATTCTTTATATCAGTCCGTTACTCTAGGCTTTTCAATTCCGATGTATCAACGCCTTTTATTGCATCTTTCGCCACTTTATCAGGATCAAAGACATCACGTTCTTCATATGAATTATCAATCATGCCTTGTCCTATCGCGGTCGCCTGCTTTTGTAACTTGTTACCCTCTACCTCACCAGCATCCCAGCCTTGTCGATAATCTGAGTCGGTTTGATACCTTGTTTCGTCCTTAATATAGTGTTCAAAATCATTCCCTGCCTCTTGCATACCACTATGCCGACCGTCATGAAAGCCTTGGATATAAGCTTCATCATAACCGCTCTCTTTTAACGCGCTGTCACTCGTACCACAGCCTGAGAGGAGAACAAAAAATAGCGAAACGAATACCTTATGAAACATATTTACGCCTCAAAGCTTTCAAATAAATTAATCATAGTTCGCGATTTCAACTTCTGCTTACTTCAGGCTACTAGATAGCATTGTGACTCGACGAAGCCTGTGAACTTGAGTCCCTACAGTGAGTACAAAGCTGGACAAAACATCACACCTACTGATAAACATTATACTCAACGCGCGTTTAATACTTCCATCGCAAGTGCTTCATCATCTTGCTCAGCCAAACCACTGATACCAATTGCACCGACGATTTTCCCCTCTTGTTCTATGGGCACACCACCCATAAAGCCTGTGATCTTCGGGTCAGTCCAATAACTCAACTGCTTACCCGTCTCACGAGCCCAAGCGCCCAGATTGCCGCTAGGTTGGCGGTCTCTAGCCGAGGTGTAAGCTTTGTTCTGTGCCAACAAACCTGCTTGTACGCTCACATCATCCATTCGGGCAAAACCGAGCAATTCACCATGCGTATCAACCACGGCAATCGCAATGTTTTGCTTGCGAACAGCAGCAATTTCCAATGCCGTTTGAATCAGAGTTTGAACTTGTACGTATTTCATTTTTCTCTCCTAAGGGATCTCATGACCAAGGGTTTTCTCGAACAATCCATACCAATGGCTGCGTGATAGCGTGACGTTCTCTACTTGAGCACAAGCGCGAATACGCTGTGGGTTTGCAGTACCAATAACAGGTTGAATTTGGTTTGGGTGACGCGTTAGGAAGGCTAAAACAATCGCCTCAGACGACACACCATATTCAGCTGCTAGCGCCATTACCATCTCCGCCGTCTGTCTGGTGTTGTGATCATCAGAATGTAAACCACGCTCTGAGAATCTTCCCTGCGCCATACTGCCCCACGCTTGCAGTTGGATATTGTGCTTACGGGCATGTTCCCGTATTCCTGCAACGTAGTCAGATGCAGACGAAGGAAGCCCCATGCCTTGCTTGATGAAGTCAGACTTAGCCAGACTCATTTCCAACTGGTTCGCCACAACAACTTCGCCCGTTGATTGTTGAAGAAGATCAATTTGAGCACTGTTCATGTTAGAAACACCGAAGTGGTTAACTTTGCCAGCTTGTTTCAGGGCTTTTAGCGTTGTGCCCAGTTCTTCAAATTCAACCAAAGGATCAGGACGATGCAGCATCAAAACATCAAGATTTTCCACGCCAAGGCGTTCAAGAATGCCCTCAACAGAAGCCGTCACCCATTTGGCAGAGAAGTCATACTGCTTAACACCTTGCTCATCTCCTAGACGGATGCCGCACTTTGATTGCAGATACATTCGTTCTCGTAAGGTTGAGTCATTGGCTAAGATGCGCCCAAACACTTCTTCAGCCTTACCGAATTTGTAGATATCCGCATGATCAAAGAGATTGATGCCAACCTCTAATGCTGCCTCTACAGCGGCATAAGCTTGGTTTTCATCTTGGGCGGTTAATGGGTTGCGATTCCACTCCCCTCCAAGTCCCATACAGCCGAAGACCAAGCGGCTAACGTTAGGTAAGGTTTTGGCGAGCGGTAGTGTTGGATTGTTCATCGTTATTCTCACTTTTCCGATTTCTGCGTTTTCAATTTCTTAAGTTAACTCGAACCATCTTACCGTTCGTAAAAATTAGTTTAATACCGTAAAATCGAATTCATTATCCTCGCTACCGAACAATTAAAGCGAACAATAAAGATGGCAGATTATAAGAGAATCGAAAAACTGATGCTGTTTGCTGAAGTGGCTCAAACACTCAATTTTTCTAGAGCTGCGGAGCAACTTGGCATTTCTAAAAGTTACCTGTCGGAACAAATCAAGCGCTTAGAATCGGAACTCGCCACGCCTTTGATTGTTCGAACTACACGCAGCGTGAGACTAACAGCAGAAGGTGAATCGATCTTTGCACAAGCGGAAGATCTCAAACGCCGCGTAATGGAAATGGAAAAGAGTTTAAGTCAGCAATCTGAGCAAGTAGACGGTCTGATTCGGCTTACTGCTCCCAAGATGTTTGCCGAAGCGGTGCTGCATGATTTGTGTGTGGCGTTTCGCTGTTTACATCCAAACGTAGAGTTCGAGATTCTTTCTAGCTATCAAGCGTTTAATCTGACGGAAACCAGCGTCGACTTTGCGTTTCGAGCAACAAGAACGCCGCCCGAGAATATGATTGCGCATCACCTGCTGGACTACCACCACTGGCTGGTTGCCTCACCTCTATATCTGCAAGAAGAAGGTACGCCAGAGACGTTAGCGGATTTAAAACAGCATCAATGCTTAACCACGTTGCATCAAAAAGAATGGCCTTTAAAAACGGGAACAGTTCAAACCCAAGGCTGGCTTTCAAGCAATGAAAACCGCTTACTCAAAGAATCAGCCCTGTCTGGCAATGGCATTGCTCGGTTAGCAAGTTACTTTGTCGAACAAGACGTTGAACATGGTCGTCTAATGCAGGTTTTATCGGAAGAAACCGACCACCAGCACAACGCGGTTTACTTGGTGTACCCACAACTTATCTATCAATCGGCGAAAACCAGAGCCTTCATTGAATTCGTGAAGCAGCACTTTGCTAAATAACTAAGGTAGTTAATCTGCCGACCACACCGAGCGGATATCTGGCCAACCCCAATTGGTTAAAGCAACGTCTTCTAATACACCTTGGAAGCGCAAAGTTTGTGTATGGTGGAACATAGGTGCAATCCAATACTCGCTGATCAACGTCGATGAAATTGGCTCCAATGCATTAAGGTAGTCCTCAAGTGGAACGAAAGATCTGACTCTCTGTAGTTGTTCATCTAACCATTGTGCGTTCTTTTCTCCCAAAGTGTGGAATAGCACAGCGTTGCTGAAGAAGTTCGTGAACGCTGAGGCATGACGATTATCATCTAAGTTTATGTTCGTTACGACCATTGTCTCATTTAGCTCACCGTTCTTAGCCTTCTCGTTCAGCTCACGGTAGGAATACATAACAATTTCTACTTTACTGCCAACACTCGCCAAACGATTAGAAATAGCCCGCGCACAGCGACGCAACGCGGTATAGTTATATCCCGCTATCGTAATATGTTTAGGTAACTTAAGCGGCTCACTAAACGGACGGAGCACTGGCTTCCAACCTGGTAGCAGGTTATAAGCGGGTATACTCCCAAATACAATATTCTCGCGGCGCATCACTTCGGCCAAGTGCTCAGGTTGAATTAGCTCACTAATATAACGGCGCTGCGCTAAAGAAAGTTTGTGCTTAGCGTGCTGATTAAATAAGGCGAATAAGCAACCATCTTCTATTCGGCTACGCTTGCTCGCCGATGAGTTTTCTCGGTTTTGCGTCGACATATAGTGTCCACACAAATCCTCCTCGGGCGAAGCATCCCTTTGCAACGTATTTGCTGCCAATGACGGGTTCTCCATTTGCTCGTCATTAACAATCCAGATAGTCACCAAATCCGTTAGAACTCTACATGCATAATAACCATTAAATGCTTGCAGTTTTAAACGACTTTCATTGTGCTCGACAACAGAGAATGGGCCACTTCCAACCACCAGCTTGTTATTCGCTACGTTAACTTGGCTTACTGGTTGAATGCCGTATTTCACTCCAGAAATAAGTCCAGCAAAGCCCAAGTCAGCTCGATTAAGCTTAAAAACAACTTTCAATGGCGTTGGCGCAGTAATGTTAGCAACATGTGCCAACTCTTTTTCGTAGTACTGTAGTGAACTCAACTTTGCAAACAAGCTAACCACTGTTTCTGCATCAATGGAATTACCATTATGAAAAGTCAGACCTGGACGAAGGTAGAAAGTCCATTCGTAGGTGTCTTCGTCATAACGCCAGTGATGTGCGAGTTCTGGTTGTACTTTCCCATTGTTATCACTCGAAACTAAGCAACAATAGATTTGCCTTAATAAGAAACGTTCGCTGCTACGCTGAAGTTGATGTGGAACGACGCGCTCAAACATTCGCTTATAGGTTAATTGAATATTGAGCTGTCCTTCTTGAACAGAAGCACCAGACGTTGTTTTTAACAAACGGCCAAATGCCATTTCGTCTTCATCTAATATCGCCAGTGCTTTTTCATACTTGCCTAGCTTGATACGTTCAAGAGCCAAGCTCTCTTTTAAAACGTCTAACTCCATATTCAGAATAAGAGTCGATCGTTGGTTCCGCCCAGCTTTCGGGTGCCAGCTCAACCACGCCTTCTGCTGCATCTGCGTTAGCAGGCTACGAGCATGCCGAGAAGAAGTGAACATGATGTCGGCAATGTCCTGTAACGTGGTTTTTGTTTCATCACCAACACTAAACGAGAGTAATCGTTGGTAATAGCGAAACAAATTGAGATCAGACACTGAATCAACCTTAGATCTGTGAAGTTTGTGGATAGGAATAGTTTACTTAAGTTGGCGGTAATAAAATAAGAAAACTTCCTAATTATCTGTTCCCCTTTTCCACAATTAACCTCCAAATTCGGCTTTAAAGCCCCAGATATTTACGTTATTAGGAATAAAGTCAACAAAAGCACTCTCTTTTTTACCTCCCCTTTTATACGCATAATTTACTCGTCAGCGTAAAGGAGGAAGAAATGAAGAAGCCAATGATGGCGTACTTTTTTCAGCAACGCCTAGCTCAATCGAGTAATAAAATAGAAGTGATGACTCTGGTCTATCTTAACGATATGTTCCAGTGGTCATAGCCTAACCTCAAGCAGAACTTAGCTCCTGATACTACACCCCCACTTCGTTGTATCTTAAGTTCTGCTTTTTCATCTTTTGCACTCCAATACCTTATTGCAGGTTACTAAAAGTTGACTATTTGAAATAGTATTATTTCATGCACTATTAGCGTTGTTGCAAAATTCTTACAAGAGGCTAAACAGCCTAAAGAGAAATGATTTTGATATAAAACACTGAGCTTCAGGCATGCCAAACCCTCTAAGCTTGTTGAGCACTTTTAATCATGGTGTAAGTTTCACCAACTTGAGCGTGGTAGTTTCTTAGTTATAGTTTCTAACCCAGCAACTGCTTCACTCGATACATAGCTTTTTCGGAGAGTGCACATCTGAGCTCTTTCTTGACCTCCTTTATATACCGTAGAATGTCTTACATCCTAAAGCCAGATTACGAAGGTATCCACGCTCCTAAAAGGCCGATCCTTCCCTTGGCTAAATGATAGGAACTGCTCTCTTTATTCGTATGACATTCATGGCATTTTCTTGTGCCATAAGTGTCATCATCTGATACTTCTAGGACCGTTTAATGTGTCTGCCTAAGTAAATGGGGCAATACTTCGGCACCAGTTATTTAGATAAACTCAGAGCTACTGCGACTATTTCGCACGCGCTGGTATCTACGGCTAAATATAACTTGCGCCAGATACTCTATTGCGCTCCTAGTGTTGCTTTAAATGAAAGCTTAATGTCCTAAGCCCAACGGTATAGAGAAAACGCCCTTTACCACCAGTGCGGTAGTAATAGCTAGGTCTCAGATCCGACGAGACATAGTACGCTTGTTCGATTTGCTTTGCTTCTATTCGCTTATGGTTTATTCATCAACCCAAAAAGTGGGTAAGCCCCGGTTAATGAAGGCATTATTTAGTGGTTTTCTAACGAGGTTTACGCATAAGGTTATGTTTATTAACTAGTGCAGCCTATCAAATCGCAACTTATTTATTTAGTTACATCAAATTACTCAGCACAGACGAATTTGGTAAGAAAAGTTAAGTAATATTAAATTTTTAATATCGTTTAAATTTTACATTTCATTATAAACAACATTAGCAAATATAATTCACCATTAAAAAAGCCTAACAAAAATTAACAGTTAGGCTTTGTTTATTTTAAGTTTAAAATATCATATAAACTAATTAATATATATGTTGCAAAACCGTGCTTGCAATCTGATTCACATTACTTCCATTAGCGTTAACCCCTTTAGAAGTAAAGTTCCACTCTTTATTTTTATAAGTCAAAAGGCCAATATAAATTCCTGTATGACTCCCTTGTTCATTTAAAGTGAAGCGACAAATCTCATTTGAAGATTGATCCAAAATACGGCAAAAAGCGTTTTCGACTTTATCGAAAGTTTGTCCTCTAAAACTGTTAACTGTAACAGCAATGTATTTAACAGAATTAGGCAACTTTGTCAGGTTAATCGTAATTTTCTCATCGTCACCATCACCTTTGCCTGTCAAATTATCTCCTTGGTGGATAACAGACTTACACTTTGATTTCAACTGAGCGTACCAAACAGAATCTAGTACATTTAAATTTTCATCAATCAATAGGCAGGATGCATCTAAGTCAATTGAAGCGGTACCGAAAATAGAAGCAAGGAAACCTTTCGATTTAGCTACGTCCCAACCTAAACCAACAGTAATACTAGATAATTTTTCAACTTCTTTAGTAAGCGATATCGTTGAGTTCTTTGATAAATTAATAGACATAATCTTACCTTATTGATAACCAGCCACAATGTCGCCGAGACCTAGTTGGTAGCCAGCTCCAACTGCATGGAACTCCCACTCGTTACCACTTTTAACTAACGAACCTACTTGCACAGCAGATTCGTTTGCAAACTCTTGACCTAGTTTGTACTCAGCAATCAAGCTCCCAGTTACGTCATTGTAAAGCCTAATGTAGCTGGTATTTACATGTGAAAAACCACGTGTATCGTTATGAATCGTAACAAAAATAGATAACTCAGCTGCTCTTAGGTCAATTGATTGCAGATCTATGTTGATGACCTCATCATCACCATCGCCAGCACCGGTGCGGTTATCACCATGGTGTACCACTGCTCCCTGGGGGCACTCCAGATTATTGTAAAAAACAAAGTGCTGATCAGACAAAAGTTTAGGCTGATCTTGTGCATCGTAAGAGCAAATAAATATACAGCAATCAATGTCAATTGGTGGTTCTGTGGGTATTAGATCCCAACCAAGCCCAAGCCTCAACTTACGCAACGCAGGCTCAGCTTTCGTTAAGTTTATTGCATTACCTTTTTCTAAATTAATCGACATTAATTATTCCTTATTTTTTAATAGTTTAGATAATTCTTTTTTCATATTAACCATTCTCTCATCAGCGATCTCGCGATTTCTAGCTCCCTCCTGTTCAATGGAAACAACATCTTGCAATGTGGTAATCAGAGTATTTTGCACGTGCTCCAGTGTTTCCAGATCTATAACTGAACGTTGATTCGCTCTTGCTGTTTGCAACGTATTTTGTCTTAATAAATCTGCATTTCTCTTAATTAAGTCATTTGTAGCATTGTCAATTTTGCCCGCAAGTTCTAGCGACTTTCTCTGCTCTAACATAGAAATAGCAAGCGTAAATTGCTTCTTCCACGATGGGATCGTTAATGTCTTAATATTGTCGAACTTCTCAATCAAAGTGATATTGTTAGTCTGTACCATCCGAATCATTGGAGCCGTTTGTAACGCAAGCATTTGCAATGACCTTAAGTCGTGAACACGTTTTTCAATACGATTGTGAAAGGACTGTAAGTCGCTTAATTCTTGCGCTTTTAAAGGAGAGTTTTCATCTTCAAGCTCTTTTGCTAAGACTTCTGCTTTACCTTTTATGAGCAAACGCCTTGATTCTCCGTATATTATGGCTTCTGTTAACGCCTTATACTGCGCTATGTTTTGAGAAAAAACAGTTTCGAGCTGAACAGAACGCTCCTGGAGACGCACTTGCTGCGAATTAATCTCTTTTACTACCCTGTCGAGCTGAGTGCTTACCGAGTTAAACTGAGCTAAAATAGCCTCTTTAGAATATTTGAATCTAGATATCAACTTTCCAAAAAAGCTGTCTTTCCCCATTAGCCCACTTAAATCAACTCCTTTAGCCAAGCCCACAACTTGATTTAGGTTCTCTCCCATTTCTTCCAGATCTTTAGTCCGAACTTGATTCAACATAGAGTCAGAATATTCAGCTATTTTCTCAGCTGACTCATGACCGAGAGTACTAATACCTCGTGACGAATAGATATCAATCTGATTAAGTTGAGTAACTATACGTTGAAATGCTTCTCTCGGGTTTAAGTTCGCTTCGTTCAGATCAGCTTGATAAACTTCAATGGATTTTTCAACACAACTGTATATACTTTTAACATTTTGTCCTTTAATCGTCGGAAGTTTAGAGATATCTGTAGTGCCTTCAACTATTAGTGAGTTTTCTATTGTTTTTACAACATTAGTATTAGATAAATTTTCTATATTGCTAGAATTAAAATTTTTGGATGTAAAAGTCTTCGGTTGGAATACCATTTATCTCAGCTCCTCTATATTTCGAATCAATTGTTCCTGAATGTCGTTCAGCTCATAGTAAAGTATTGAATCGTTTGATTCGTCGATAGCAATAACTGTTAAAAATTGCTGTTTCCAGACTTGAATAATATCTACTTTAATTTTTTCTAACTGTTCAAAGCTACCTAACAAATTAGAGCTATATAATTCTATTTGGGGGAAAGTCAAATCTATCGAATGTTTTAGAGAAAGCAAAGTTTGTACTTTCCTTTCCCATCTTTTAATTGAATCAAATCCGTTTTTTTTAAAAGAGTCAGAAAGATTAATACTTTCTTGTTGAATTGATTTTTTTTCTTTATCCATCCTTAGTATCAATGCTAAAATTTTGAATATAAGGTTTTTATTCAAGCTTTGTAACTCTATAGACCAATACTGAAACTTTTCGAGATGCGTTCGCATTTCAGCTAGGTTATCAAATACTCGATTTATTCTTTCGTCAATATTATCACTTACATAATCAAAGTCATACTTAATCTTTCTTATTTTTTGATTATGGTTACCAAAAAGTTTAGATAGCTTCGTACCAAATTTATGTGGATTGAAAATATCAATATCTATACTTTTTGCCAATTTAATAATGATCTGTCCTAATCCTAAAATTTTATCTACCTTACTTAACTTAGCATAATCGGACAAAAACCCTTGTAATTGTTGGAATTTTTTTGACTCTACATTTCCAAATTCTATTTGATACATAGGATCATTGAAAATAATAGAATTGTAAATGTTAATTATAACCAAATAGTCTCCATTATTTAAATTGACATTTTTAAACTCTCTTCTACACAGTTTGTCAACTTCAATTTTAAAATCTTCTTCAACATTAACTAAGTCACTTTGAATTGACTTTATTTTATTGCTAAATAAAACAGAAGGTTTTTTCTTATTATTATATTTTATGTTTTTCCAATATTTTTCACTCTGAAGGTGTTCAAAACTCTCTTCGGATACAAGACTTCTATTAGACTTTATATGGCTAAATTTCTTGACAGCTAATTCATGTTTTTCTTCATTTTCAGGAAGTTCATTAACATGAGTTGGATCTAAATCTTTATGATGAAATGTTTTTATCATTACTTTTCGCACTATGATATTAAATCAAAACTTCCTCAATAATAATTATCAATTTGAGGTCATAAGTTGTCTAAAATGAATTAGCCAAAAATTTAGTTCGTTTAGCCCAATTACTGTGGCATGCTACTTCCATCATTTGTCCATTCATTTTATAAACTGCCGGGGAAGAATCTGCCAAAACTGACTCAGCTTGAACAATATGTGTATTTGAATAACTTTTAAAAAAACCTTCAATTATTTTAACTTGTTGAGGATGAATGGCAGTTTTTCCAAAAAGGCCATAGTTAACATCCATAGCAAGTTCCCTTATCAACGTTTTATGGTCATCGATCATATCAAACACAGGCGCAGAAAGCTCATAACCGTATGGCCTAAAAGCGATAATTAAATTCTCTATCACCGAACGTAAGGGGGTTTCATAAATTGTTTGGCCTGTCATACG
Source organism: Vibrio sp. OPT46 (assembly GCF_015163535.1). Lineage (NCBI taxonomy): Bacteria > Pseudomonadati > Pseudomonadota > Gammaproteobacteria > Vibrionales > Vibrionaceae > Vibrio > Vibrio sp. OPT46. The sequence goes on from NZ_JADDYG010000725.1 coordinate 81,896, forward strand.
TTTTATACCCAGAAGATTGAATAAATCGTTACCTCCTATACGAAGGCAAGTTATATCTCCATAGATATTTTGTAAACTTCTTCTAATCTCTGGTAATTTAAACGCATCAATTACATCAAGAGATTCTAAGGTAGGCATTAGTTTAAACTTAATAGAGTGACATTTTAATACTCTATGATAATCATCATTTGTTTTTAGATCATATTTAGGGAGAACAAAACCATCTATTTTTTCAATCCCTCTAAAATACAATATATTTTCAAGAACTTCTGGGCTTCTGGGACGAATAAACCTTTTGAACTGTGTATTTGAACTATCTAATCCATCGATCGCAACACTCAAATTCTTAAGTGATTGATTCAATTCACCTTCAGAAATGGCATCTTCAGTACAAAAAACCATACTCTTTGATCCCAATCCTTCTTTCATTAACATTTTTAGATTCGGGTGATTACACGGAGTATACAATGTTGCTCCCAAAGAGAAGTAGCTAGAGATGTTCATTTTATTGCCTCTATATTAAGTGGCTTAATAAGTGCACATGCTTCAAATAGCAAGGTTGGTTCTTCTTCTACTTTGACTCCTTTTTCATCTGCTAACATTAATAAATGTTTGACTTTATTGCTGTCTATTGAGCGAACAATAAGTAAAGAAGGAACACGTCTTAGCATGACTCTAGTTGCTTCGGCTATCCCAGGCTTAATATAGTTTACATCTTTAATAGAATATTTAATGGTCAATGAGGATATAAATCTTTTTATTTGATCTTTAGTGTTATCTAAATCGACAATTGTCTCATGTTGCTCAAAAGGTTCATCTTTAAAGTTTTCTTTCAAAAAACATTCTGCTATCTTTTCCACAAACCAGTGGGAATAGTCAAATTCTTTTAGGTGATTATTGATTACGCAGCCATGGAATTTTTGTTTTTTAGGATCTTGCCATAAACTTCGCGAAATCAAACCTGATACTGTAGAATTCAACATAGACGAAGGTATTGGATAGTCTTCTTTCGTGGCACAATAATCGGCAACCCCACCTGTATCACTGACAACATAAAGGTACGGTTTTATATCAGTATTATTTCTTTTGTTATAAGAGAAAATAGATCGCTTTAATTCCTTAGTGATTACTCCTTTTGCAGTCCAGCCGTCAATGAATACTAAGGAAGAGGAATCATATCTTTTAATTTTCAACAAGTAATCAAGAGCAACCGAATCAATACCTCTATCCCGAATAATGCTAATACTATAATGACAAACTTTTCTATTAAAATAATACTCTAACGCTCTCTTTATTAAAACGCCAATTGGTGTTCCTGCTCTAGCTAAAGAAACCAGAGTGATATCTCCCAATTGATTATTATTAATCTTTTCAGCGAGAGAAAAAATGTGTTTTGCTAGTTTGTTTTTATACTTATCGGTAAATTCAAAGAACAGTCTTTGATATTTAATTGATGGTTTTGATTCTTTGTTCAATAATTCAGAGTAATGAACCCCTTCAGACTGGATTAGATTTTCTTTTTCATTAATTGAAAAGAACTGACACTTGACAACCTCTAAGAGGAACTGACAGTCGTTCTCATTATAACTACCGATTATTGGAGATATAGATAAGCTCATAATATTATTACCAAGATAATGAATCTGCGATCTGGCTTTTAGTGGGCATCAAAGCAAAATCAGAAAGTTTCATAAATGGGATATCAGATAGGCTATCGCCCATGGTTAAAATTAATGACTTTTCATCTAGCTGACGTATTATATAATCAACAGCTAATTTTTTCTGGGTATAAGGTGGCAAAAGTGCCATATTTCGGCCATTAATATGTATTTTTATATCATTTAAATCTATACTGATTTGTGAAAGTATTGAATCGAATATAAAATCATAATCTATACCTTCAGTGCATTTTACACAAACATAACAATCAATATCATCCTCGGAAACAATATAACTTTGTGCATTAAACCCTTTAGAAAGTATAAATTCTTTTAATTCTTCATTTATTAAATTCAATTTATCAGACCATAATCCAAGTGGAAATTTATTTTTAATATGCTCAACCCAGGCGTTGCACTTCTTTCCGTTAGGTTCAATAATTAAAGCACCATGAGAAACGACCATCCACGACTTAAATAATGAACTTACTTGAACCCTTTTGAGCGTGTTATAACTCCGTCCAGTTACCGGAATAATTGTAGATCTAGTGTCAATAAATAACTCCAAAAGAGTCCGCTGTTTCTCTGACATAAATGAACGAGCTTGGCCGTCAATATCTAATGACGCTATAGAAAGACTATCGCTTTCTGAAAACTTCCTTTTAGTTGCCATAAAACAATCATCAATATCTGTAAAAAGCACAGTACGCATGATAACTACTCTCTCTCAAGTGGAGAAAAACGCTGGGCTAATTGGTGCTCAGATCTAAGTGATTCGTCTTCTAAAAAGAGCACTGGTAGCCTCTCATTCTCTTGAAGGTTATAAATGTAATGCTCTACATCCCGGCTATCCACCTGAAAAGCTTCTTTCGTATTAATTGCATTTCCCACCAAAATCGGGGAACGAGTTGTAGATTGAAAGATCACATCTCCTCCTCGACTCTCTGCTAGCTCCGCAGCTAGGAAAGGCAAATATAGGTGCTCTCCATCTCCGATAACAGTTCTCGGAAAAGTAATATCTAATACAGGTATATGACCACAGAATGGCATTTTCATAGCAAATCGCCCTAAATCATCCCTACAAGGCTTTTTGACAAGGTCTCCATCAACTTTTTCTGGGAGAGAAAGATTTAAGTTAGGCTTTGCCTGAAAGTCAAACTGACCATCAATTAATGAAACATGAGTAACTGTAACATCCCACTCTTCATACTGAGCGCGATTTTCTTCGCTTAACCAGTTGACTAATGAGACTATTACAACCTCTTTCACAAATCGCATCTTTGGTAAAATCTTATCACCGAGTAACTTTAGCGTACGACCAGTTGAAATCTCATCATCAACGAGTATAAGACGCTGACAATTAGAAATAGGTTCTAATAGTTCTATCTTTGGTTGATACAAAATATGATCAATAGCGTGACTATGATTTTCATCTAACGTAAACCAGATTGGCAGGTCGCACTTGTAACGAGTGGTATGCTGATAGTAAACTTCTCTGCTTTGTGCCCTAGCTAGACTATCCGCAACACCAGCACCAAAGCCCGTCGCGGTCTCAGCCATACCAATCACAAAACTGCCTAGATCATTATTAATCTGCGAAACAAGTAAATCATAAGTATCTCTCATCGTACTTGGTTTTACTGAAATATGTTTACCTAAAACTTTAGAAACAAATAAAAAACCTCTTTTAGGGTTCTCTCTTGAAGCGAAGTCTAATAGATCCTCAAATGGCATCATCTGCTTAAATAAATCAATATTTAATGTTCCATTTTTAATTTCTATTTTAAATTTATTCATTATTATCGGTTGCTAATTAATTTCATTCATCGTGATTATTTACTTTCACAAATATAAAAAAGAATGAAGAGATCACTTAAAAAATAGAGTTAATATAATAATAAACATAAAAAATGTATATTAGGAACTTGCAGAAAGAACTAAAACTCTAATAATTTAGTGATTATGCATGTCAAGCATGTGCTTTGAACATCAAAATCACTAAAAGTCTTAGTTTTTGTCCTTTCCATCGAAAATTAAAGGTAATTTCAATCGTATAACTTCCACGTAGATAAGGTGTAACACTTTACCTAAATCAATAGATTTAAATGCCTATTCCTCCGCACCTCTCCAACTTCAACATTTAATTCAATGATAACCGCTAACTTATCGTCATTCCTTAAGGCTCTAAACTCATTGTTTTATGAGAAGGTTTACCTTTAAACCTAACTCGTTTTGAAGGTAACAGGTAAGCTAGTAGTTTATCACCCTAAGCTAAGTCAAATTACACCTTAAAGCTCCATTGCAGTTTTTGTGGTTACTAAAAGTTAACTAGTTGAAACACCGCAAAACAGAGTCTACATTGAAGTCTCATCCCCCAATCGCTTTGTTGAGAAAGGGGGCATTCATGGATATACACCACCAATTCGGGAGTCAATATGGCAACTTCAGTGAAACTTAAAGCGGGCGACAGCTTCCCTCATCTTCAAGCCACTTTGCTAGATGGTTCAAGCGTAACGTTGGGTCAGCCGCAAGGTGATGCGACTTGGCAAGCAGTATTCGTTTATCGTGGTAAACACTGCCCTCTTTGTACTAAGTACCTCAACGAGCTTGAGAGTTACAAACAGGCTTTCGCTGATGCTGGCGTCGATATTCTTGCCGTTTCTGGCGATTCAAAAGCACAGCTAGAGGGGCATCTAGAGAAACTCGAAATCAGCTTCCCTATCGCTTACGGCCTGACCGAAGAACAAATGAAAACGCTAGGCTTGTATGTATCTATTCCTCGATCTGAACAGGAAACCGATCATAATTTCGCAGAACCAGGTCTGTTTGTGGTGAATGAACACGGCGACTTACACGTGGTGGATATTTCAAACAACCCGTTTGTTCGCCCTGAGCTTGGCGCACTATCACGCGGATTGGCATGGATTCGCGATCCAAACAATAACTACCCTATCCGTGGCACATTGGATTACTAATATCTTCTACACCCAAGTAAACTTTCTATCCTTAAATAAGCTAGGATTCTTGCCTTAGTGAGAATAACTTGGAATGCATATCAGATCCGTGAGATCTGATATGTATCAACAAGTTGGAAATAGAGTCCTTGTTCATTATACAACGCCTTAATGAAAAACAAGATCAGTGAAGCCCAGGCTCCCCTCAAACAACGTTAGTTATTTACTTCTAAGTCACTTTCACGATAAATACATGAAATTAAGACTAAAAACTTAGACTTAACGGATATATAAATCATAACGGTACCTACACAAGTAGTTGGCTAGCGATTATTATCCTATTGCAACTCACAATTGTGCAAATCTAATAATTCATACCATAAATGAAAACATAGATACCGTAAGAGACAAAATAAAAGCAAACGATTAAATTACCAATAAAACACCGTTCAATTAAAATAAAAAACATTTCACTTTATAAAAATGTAATTAATCGTTATTTGCAATCACACATCTTAATTGAGAAATACAGTATGAATAAAATCTCTTTGCTTTATATGGCCGTTTGTATCGGATTAGTTGGATGCGGTTCAGGAGGAAGCGACAACGATCCAGCAAAAGATATACATCCCACCATTTCAAATCCGGAACAAGTCAACGCAATGACGGTGGACAAAGGTCATTTCTATTGTTCTGTAAACCAACAAAAACTGGAACACGGAGGGAC
>NZ_JADDYG010000725.1:87273-88023 GCF_015163535.1 Vibrio sp. OPT46
CTATGTCCTACCTGATTGAAAAGAAAAGAAATTCTACGGTTGTCGACGATTATGAATGTACCGAATACGGTTTAAAGAAAGGTGAGTCAATTATCGTCACTAAAAGTGCAATTGAAAACTTTTCATACTCAAAACATTATAAAAGCACGAAGAAGAATGACATTAATAGGTTTAAAATCATCTACCCTACAGGGCTTACGACTCCGATTAATAAAGATTATGAAAAAATTACGGTCACGTATAATACGGAGAGACCTGACGTTAACATTAAGATAATTCAATATTTTGACGAAAAGTCTAAATTATATACCATCAAAAAATATGAAAGCCACGTTAAAGACAACTCACCAATAGGTTTAGTTGAGAAAGAGGAATTCGATAAATATTCCGATTTTGAAAAGAAACTGGAATTAAATAGTGCTTTTTTAAATTCAACTGAAGTGAGTGATTTATTCTACAACTTATTAAGTATGATAAAATAATAACTAAAAATCAAAAACTTAAAAAGTACGATTATGCTCAAGTAGCTTCGATATGCCTGACTCGAAAGAGTACGTTGTTTTACGAAACAAATTACGATTTGAATGAAGCACATCTAAGTTACTTGGGTATAAACGGCGATGTATTGTTAATCAGCTTTCAAAAGAGAGTGACGTTTGCGATTAACTACTTTGGTCTTAACGAAGCTCAATTTGATGCTTTTCAGACCAAATTCGCAAATCATCAAGAATCTTAAGTGCGGTACGGCCG
>NZ_JADDYG010000726.1:0-289 GCF_015163535.1 Vibrio sp. OPT46
TTAATGACTTTTGTATGAGTATGATCGGTATATCCCAAATCATCTCTGATAGTCGCTCGAACTTGTGTGATTGACTTTGAAAAGTCTTCTGTCATTAATACGGTAAGGTAGTTGTATCCTTCTTCCACACCTTGAATATGGCCATCCGAAATAAGGAATTTTTTACCATAAGCTGGATGTAACACTTTGTGCTTGTCAATGATACCACCTAAGGCCCAAGGAAGTTGTTCTCTAGTGTCGTATGTTAAGTCGTTAAAGAAGTGTGAACTAGAGCTACTACGACTACCAA
>NZ_JADDYG010000727.1:0-356 GCF_015163535.1 Vibrio sp. OPT46
TTATCGTATTTGGGTTAAAGGACATCGAGTCCTTGAACATGCAACATATCAATCAAATCAATCAATGGTAGTCCGACAAGTGTGTTCGGGTCTTTACCAACTAATTTCGTAAACAAGCAAATTCCCATGCCTTCGCTTTTAAAGCTGCCTGCGCAGTAAAAAGGTTCTTCCCTGTCGACGTAGCGTTTGATTTGTTCAAGCGTTAAATCTCTAAAGTGCACCTCGAAAGAATCAAAGCCGACTTCTGTATGGTTTGTGACGGTGTTATGTACCGCAAGACCAGTATAGAAAGTGATGACTTTTCCACTTTGAGCCAAAAGTTGATTTATCGCGTTATCTCTATTTAAAGGCTTGCC
>NZ_JADDYG010000728.1:0-299 GCF_015163535.1 Vibrio sp. OPT46
AAAAAGGTGGCTTGTACGATAGCGTCAAAGCGCTGAATTTGACCGGTTTGGATTTCAAGGAAGTGCTGGTTTAAAAACGAATAAATAGTGATTTACTCAACTAAAGTCATAGATATAGGTATGGGGGAACAAAAGCTGAGCATCTATCAATGAAGCTCATATACAGCTAAATACAGCCGCCACAGTTGTGACTGCTGTACGTCTCCCCTTAACTTATGTTCTTGAAACCCTAATTGAGCTGACCATGGACGCATCAAATCGACTGTCGTCATTTGCCGATTGCCACCACAAGCTCAATT
>NZ_JADDYG010000729.1:0-218 GCF_015163535.1 Vibrio sp. OPT46
GCTCTTTGATTTCCCCAGCTCCAACGGTGTAAATTTTAAAGGGAGCTTCGACCTCGGGTTTTCTTCTCGAAGACATGGGAATTCCTGCAATCTTACGAAAGGTCTTGCAAATAGGTTTTCCGCTTAGTTTTGCATTTTCTATACTTTTGTGGGGGTCATTACTAAACCAAAGGTGTTTACCACATAGTGAGACCCATTGGCTTTCTTTGTTCTTACTC